>JAZLBU010000071.1:0-9745 GCA_045613845.1 Prevotella sp.
TGGCGCTTGGTCTGCTCTATGATACCATTGCGGGCATCAACGAGTATGATTGCTGCATCGGCGGTGGATGCTCCCGTCACCATGTTGCGGGTGTACTCTATGTGTCCTGGCGTATCGGCAATGATAAACTTACGTTTTGGGGTGGCAAAATATCGATATGCCACGTCGATGGTTATACCCTGCTCGCGTTCGGCACGCAGTCCGTCAGTGAGCAGTGCCAGATTGACTTCTGCATTACCCAGTCGTTCAGATGCTGCCTCTACAGCCTCCAGCTGATCTTCAAATATTGACTTGGAATCATACAGCAGCCTGCCTATGAGTGTTGACTTGCCGTCATCCACACTTCCCGCTGTGGTGAAGCGCAGCAGCTGCATATCCAAATATCCACGATTATTTATTTCTTTGCTCATATTTTTGTTTTTTAAAAGGAGTTAAAGACAATACAAAGTGCCTCAACTGTAAACATTAAACCGTAAACTATAAACTTTAAAAGTATCCTTCTTTCTTCCTGTCTTCCATTGCAGCCTCTGAGCGCTTGTCATCGGCTCTGCCGCCACGCTCTGTGACTCGTGAGGATGCTATCTCGTCTATGATATCCTCGATGGTGTGGGCGGTGGACAGGGTGAGTCCCGTACAGGTGATGTCGCCAATGGTGCGACAGCGCACCTGCTTGACCTCCACTTGCTCATTGGGCTTGAGTTGCATGAATGGATACTTGGCGAGCCACACTCCGTCACGCTGAAACACCTCACGCTCGTGGGTGTAGTAGAGCGATGGCAGGGGAATGTTCTCCTGTAAGATGTACTGCCATACGTCCATCTCTGTCCAGTTGGAAATGGGGAATACGCGGAAATGCTCACCCAGGTTTTTCTTACCATTGAAGATGTTCCACAACTCTGGACGCTGGTTCTTGGGGTCCCACTGTCCGAACTCATCACGGTGTGAGAAGAAACGTTCCTTGGCACGTGCCTTCTCTTCGTCACGACGTGCTCCGCCTATGGCAGCATCAAACTTATACTTCTCCAGCGTATCGAGCAGGGTGACGGTCTGCAGTTTGTTGCGTGAGGCATTATAGCCTGTCTCTTCCACTACCCTACCCTCGTCTATGCTCTGTTGCACACTGCCCACAATGAGTTTCACGCCCAGTCGCTTCACCAGCTCATCTCGATAGTCGATGGTCTCAGTGAAGTTGTGTCCCGTATCGATGTGAACAAACGGAAAGGGTATTGGTGCTGGATAGAATGCCTTGTAGCTTAGGTAGGCAAGCACGATGGAGTCCTTTCCACCCGAGAACAACAGGGCGGGTTTCTCAAATTGTGATGCTACCTCGCGGATGACGTATATCGCCTCCGACTCTAATTCTTTAAGATGCGTCGTCTTGTTACTCATAAAATTTAATTCCTTTTTTATACTTTATACTCTATACTTTATACCTTATTCTTACTAAAATACCTCATTATCAGTCTGCCTGAGAGACTCAGCACCAGCACTATGATGGTGAGCACCACCGCAGCAGCGTAGGCGCGGTTCTGCACCTCCACCTGGGGCACCGACAACTGGAAGAATACTGACAGCGGCAGTGTGGCTGCCTTGTCGCTCAGCGATTCAGGTATGTAGTCAGTGAAGCCTGCCGTAAACATCACACCTGCTGCATCGCCCATGGCACGGCCTACGGAAAGCAGCGTGGCAGTAGCTATGGCTGGGGCTATCTGGCGCACCACCACGCCTATGGTCTCTATCCTCGTGGCACCAAGCGAATAGGCTGCTTCCAACAGATCCTTGGGTATGGTGCGTGCCACCTCGTCCATGCTCCTTATCAGTATGGGGATTATCAGCAGTGTCTCAACGATTATACCTCCCAGAAGCGATGCCTTGATACCCATGAGTATCATCAGCGTGAAGGCAAAGGCACCATACACTATGCTGGGAATGCCAAACAGCACGTCATAGGCAAGGCGGGCAAGGTAAGCAAACCTGGAGTCGACTTTCAGATAGACGGTAAGGAAAAACACCACGGGTATGGAGATAAACAGCGCTATCACTGTCGATGCCACCACTACATATACCGAACCCACTATGGCATTTAAGAAACCGCCCTCCTTGCCTACATAGAATCCTGAGCCTGGCAAACTGGTCACCATCTCCCACGTAAGCACTGGCACTCCCTTACTGAATATGCTCCACAATACGCTGAACACGAAGCCTGCCACGATTATCAACGACAGATACATCAGCGCCTTGAATATGTATTCTTCTATATATTTCATTTAACTTTATACTTTATACCCTATACTTTATACTAATACTTCGTCAAACTCTTAAGATATATGCGTGCACCCAGATTAAACAGCAGCACCACGAAAAATAGTATGAAGGCTGCAAACATCAGTGCCGACTCATAAAGGGGCAGTGACAGCATCTCACCGTAGTTGTTGGCTATGAGTGCGGGTATGGGGTAACAGGCATCGAGCACTGAATGGGGTATGATGATGAGGTTGCCGCAGACCATCAGCACCGCTATCGTCTCGCCCAAAGCACGTGATATGGCAAGCACCGTAGATGCTACTATGCCTGGCAGTCCGGCCTTGAGCACCACGTGTTTGGTAGTCTGCCATCGTGTGGCACCAACGGCGAGCGATGCCTCGCGCAACTCGTGGCTCACACCTGCGAATATCTCTATAAACAGACTTACCAACAAGGGCAGTATCATCACACTCAGCACTATGGCTCCTGACATGAGGGTGTAGCCCGATGTGGCTGTGCCTACGGCAGGACCCACCACATCACTTATCAGCGGCACTATCACCAGCGTGCCCCATACACCGTATATCACTGAGGGCAGCGATGCCAGTATGTCGAGCAGTGGATAGATGTAGCGCCTCACCACCGAACGTGAATACTCCGTCAGCAGCACCGCCATGAGCAGCGATATAGGCAGGGCTATGACTATTGATACGCCTGTGACATAGAAGGTGCCGATGATAAAGGCGAGGAAGCCAAACTGATTCTTCATCGGTTTCCATTCTGATGCCGTGAGCAAGTCCCATAGCGAGTGCTCCTGCAGTATGTCGGCAGACTTCAGGTACAGGCCCACCGCCATCGCCACCACCAGTATCATGGAGAAGATGGTGAAGGCTGTCATCAGTGCCCCTGCTGCTTTATCTTTTGCTATTCTGTAATTCATTCTTTTTGTTTTTAGCTTTCAAAAGTTAAGGAGTTATCGTTCGCTTTGCTCACTAGGAGTTAAGACAATACCTTTGACTATGGTTGTCATTTAATCTACTGCAAATGTCTTAACTCCTTAACTCCTTAACTACTTAACTTCTTTTCTATGAAAACGCCCCATCAAGATATTTCTGCGTCAGTTCGTTCTGCGGGTTATTGAATATGTCCTTTGCAGGACCTGCCTCTATCACTTCGCCAAGATACATGAAGATTACGTAGTCAGCCACTCGCTGTGCCTGTTGCAGGGTGTGAGTCACCATCACCACTGTGTAGTCCTTCTTCAGATCCACAAACAGCTGCTCCACCTTCTTCGATGATATGGGGTCGAGTGCCGAGGTACTCTCGTCAGCAAGCAGTACTGTGGGTTCCACTGCCAACGAACGAGCCAAGCACAAGCGCTGCTGCTGTCCTCCTGACAACCGTGCAGCAGGTTGCTTCAGGCGGTCCTTCACCTCGTCCCACAGTCCTATGCTCTTGAGGTAATGCTCCACCACAGCCCTGAGTTTCTCCTTGCCACTGATGCCGTGTATCCTACATCCGTATGCTATATTGTCATATATCGACATAGGCAGTGGGCATGGGCGTTGCGGTACCAGTCCTATGTGGCGACGCAGCTCTATTTTGTCAGCACCGTGCGAGGTCACTATATTGTGGTCGCCGAGCCATATATTGCCATCTATCTTCACACCCTCCGTAGTGTCGATGATACGGTTGAAGGTGCGTAGCAGGGTCGATTTGCCACAGCCTGATGGACCAATGATACACGTTATCTTGTTCTTAGGTATCTCAGCCGTCACGTTCTTCAGTATGTGGGCACCACCTATGTGTATGTTCAGGTCTTTCACCTTGATGCCGTCGTGCTCTAATGGAGCAAACTTATGAATGGGGTCAAATGTTGCCATATTTTCCAAAAGGGGTTACGTTTTTTTACTGTTACTAATACTTCTGCACCGTCCTTGTGCACTACTGTTATGCGGTGCGTATATCCATATTCCAGGTCGCGCCATGATTCGGGCAGGTGGGCTATCTGTCTTGCAAACAAGGCATTTCCCGTCACCACTCTGAATTTTCCTTCCGTAGCATACCTGCCTGAGTATTTCCCTTCCTTCATGAAATTGTCAGGATGCCTCTCGCCATTGCGTTCCACAAAGAAATTGCCCGCTGCTATCAGTGTGCCATATTTCTTCACCGTTAGGTAGAGTGACTCCAGTGCGTCAGGTTCCAGATAGTCAGCTCCGTCAAGGTACATCACCCACTCTCCTGTAGTCATTTCCAGTCCCTTTCTGCGAGCCTCCTGCACACTCACCTCTTCATCCAGTCTCACGTAGCGCATTCGCCTGTCTATAAGGTACGATCGCACCTGATACTCACTCCTGTCACTTGAGGCACGGTCTATCACCACCGCCTCCCATTTCTGCGCCGTCTGTGCCACTATCGACTGCAGAGCTGACACTATGGTCGCCTCATCGTTATGTAGGGTTACTATTACGCTTATCATACACCTTTTTACCTTTTTATAAAAAAATAATTACGTTTTCTATTAGTTTAATTTCTCGAGTGCAAATGCGAAGCAGATTGCGAGTGCAAAGGTACGGGCTTTCCTTTACTTCTGAAATCCCACGTTTGTACCACTTTTATCGCAAACGTTTGTTATTACACGGCATAGTATCACATATATTTGTTACTTCAATGCCATTATTATGCTATTTCGTGCAAGCAGATTTAGCCTTACCTTTGCAACCAGGAAATCGAACGCGCCTCAGGTGCTACGCTTTCCAAAGGAAAGAAATTAAACTAAAGTAACAAACCACTCATTATTCATTATTAAAAAGATGTCACAGATAGCAAGAAATATTGAAGGACTGATAGGCAACACTCCGCTGCTGGAACTGTCGAAAACAGAGAAGGCACTGAAGCTTAAGGGAAGTGTGCTTGCAAAATTGGAGTTTGCTAACCCTGGTCGCAGCGTGAAAGACCGCATAGCTCTCGCCTTGATAGAACAGGCTGAGAGGGACGGGCTGATAAACAAGAATACCACGATAATAGAGCCTACAAGCGGCAATACGGGAGTGGGACTTGCCATCGTGGCTGCATCACGTGGATACAGGATAATACTCACCATGCCTGACTCTATGACCATAGAGCGCAGAAAACTGCTACAGGCTCTTGGTGCACAGCTGGAGCTGACACCTGCCTACGAGGGTATGCCTGGTGCCATACGCAAGGCTCAGCAACTGGCAAAGGAGATAGGCAATGCTTTTATTCCACAGCAGTTTGCTAACAAGGCTAACCCTGAGGCGCATCGCAAGACGACGGCGCAGGAGATACTCCGCGACACTGAGGGTAAGGTGGATATATTCGTTGCTGGCGTGGGTACTGGCGGTACCATTACTGGTGTGGGTGAGGTACTCAAAGAGCACAATCCCGATGTACAGATTATCGCTGTAGAACCCAATGACAGTGCGGTGCTGAGTGGTCACAAACCTGGTCCTCATAAGTTGCAGGGCATAGGCGCTGGATTCGTGCCTTCGGTGCTCAACACTAACGTATATGACGAGATATTCCGTGTAAAGAACGAGGATGCCTTTGAGACTGCACGTGTGCTTGCCGAGCAGGAGGGCCTGCTGGTGGGTATATCATCGGGTGCTGCTACTTTTGCTGCTATCGAGGTGGCAAAGCGATTGGAGAATCAAGGTAAGAACATAGTGGTGCTGCTTCCTGATACTGGCGAGCGTTACCTGTCAACATCGCTCTTTGATGTGGAGGATTAGTGGGAATAGAGTATAAAGGAATAAGGAATAAAGTATAAAAGAATAAAGTATAAAGGAATAAAGTATAAAGTATAAAGTATAAATAAGGGATTAGACTATGGCAGAACAAAAGAAACTATCACTCATCGCCTTTTCAGGCGATTACGACAAGCTGACAGCGGTGTTCACTCTCGCTACGGGTGCTGCTGCAGTGGGTTATGAGGTGAACATCTTCTTCACCTTCTGGGGACTGGATGCTATCAAGCAGAAACGCGGTCGTGCCTTCATTGGCGCTGGCTGGCTGACAAAGATTTTCGGCTATATGATGGGTGGACTAAGTGTCACACCTAACAGTCGTTTCAATTTCCTCGGCATCGGTCCTAAGATATTCCGTTACCTCATGAAGAAAAACAATGTGGCAACGCTCGAGGAACTGGTGGAGGCAGCAGGAGCACTGGGTGTCAATATGTACGCCTGTGAGATGGCTATGCATGTGCTCGGTCTAAAGCAGAGCGACTTCATACACGAAGTGAAGGATGTGCTCGGCGTGGCTACATTCCTCAACATCAGCGAAGGAGGAAGAACGTTGTTTATTTAGTTCAATATTCAATATTCAATAAAAAAAATGGCAAACTACACATTAGACATAACAAAGGAACACTGCCCCATGACCTTCGTGAAGACGAAGCTGAAGCTGGCGCAGTTGCAGGATGGCGACATCCTCGAGGTGCTACTCGCCGAGGGCGAACCTCTTGAAAACGTGCCACGTTCGGCAAAGGAACAAGGCTACGACGTGCTCAGCGTGGAGCCAGTAGGCGATGGCGTGCACAAAGTGACGATAAAGAAATAGAATAAATAGTATAAATAGTATAATTTATAATGTTTAATGTATAAAGTATAAAGACTTATGGCAGACAACAACATTCAGCGTAGTATTACTACCCAGACAGCTCGCAAACTTGCGAACACAACCAAGACAACCCCTCAGATGGGTTCTATCACCCCTCGTCTCTTACTCAAGCTCCTTCCTTGGACCCAAGTGGAGAGTGGCACCTATCGTGTTAACCGCACCAAGGTGGAACTGAAGAAGGCTGATCGCATTCAGATACAGTATTTCGAGGGCGAACCAAGTTTCACGGCTAAGAACCTTCGTGCCGTTCCTGTGTTTCAGCACATCGATGAGGACATAGTGACCCGCTTGGCACAGAACTTCAAACCTGTAGAGGTGGCTCGTGGCAAAAACCTCGTCACTCAGGGAAAGGACAAGCAGAAATTCTTCATCGTGGCTAACGGTCAGGCTGAGGTTATCTCTACTGGCACTCATGGCGAGGAACTGCGCATAGCACTCCTCGGTGACGGCGAATACTTCGGCGAGGCAGACCTTCTGAGCGCTGCTGAGTCAACGGTTTCTGTACGTGCTGTTACTGACTCAGTGTTCCTTCAGCTCGATACTCCTGTATTGGAACAGATTATCAAGGATACGCCCCACTTCCGTGAGCAGTTCAACAATGCCGTAGAGGAGCACCTGCGCCTCAAGGCTACCGTCAACGACCACGGCGAGAAGCATATCGACCTCGTCAGCGGTCATGAGGAGGACAATGTCATTCCTGAAACATACATTGATTACGAGGAGAACCCTACAGAATATTCTCTCAACACCCTGCAGACCGTAGTACGTGTTCACACCCGTGTGAGCGACCTCTACAATGCACCTTATAACCAGTTGGAACAGCAACTGCGCCTCTCCATCGAATCTATCAAGGAGCGCCAGGAGTGGGAACTCATCAACAATAAGAAGTTTGGACTGCTGGCACAGGTGTCACCAGGCTACAAAATCAGCGCACGCTATGGCACACCCACTCCAGACGACCTCGACGAACTGCTCTCACTCGTATGGAAGGAGCCAGCATTCTTTATCGCTAACCCACGTGCTATCGCTGCCTTTGAGCGTGAGTGCACATGGCGTGGTGTACCACCAGTGGCTATCGACCTCTTCGGCACCAAGGTTATCACATGGCGCGGAGTACCTATCATCCCTTCTGACAAGGTGGAGATAAAAGGTCAGTACCTCACCAACCGTGGCGTAGGAACCACTGACATCATACTTGTGCGTGTGGGTGAGAAGGAACAGGGTGTCATCGGTCTGCACCAGAGCGGCATACCAGGCGAGATAGCACCATCACTCTCTGCACGCCTCATGGGCTTGGATCAGTTTGGTGTGGCAAGCTATCTGCTGACAAAGTACTTCAGTCTTGCTACCCTCACCGACGATGCCATCGCCGTACTTGAGAATGTTGAGGTAGGCTACTACCACGATTATCAGCACAGAAATCAGATTGAAAAATAATGATAGACGATATTAACATAGCAAACCTGCCAGGTATAGGAAGCATACCCCAGATTGCTGTGCCTAACGAAGCACCTGAGGAACCACCTCACCCAGCTGATGTTACTGCTGTACCTTCAAGCGGAGCAGTGCCACAGGGAGCACCCTCTGTACCTTCCCCAGGTGGAGACTACTCCATCCCTTCAAGTGGGATAGGCAGTGGGGCTACCATCGGAAGTGGTCCTATTGGTCAGCTCAGCCCTGAGGAGTGTCAGCTATTCCGTGGAGTGGTGGAGAAATTCTTCCCTGAGGAAGCACTATCCACCCCCTCCTCCACTACTGATAGCATAAGCGCTCCGTCAGTTTCAAGGAGCGAGCTATCAGCTGACGACACAGCCCTCAACGATACTGAGACGGTGCTTCGCGAGAATGGCTTCGGCATAGGCATTCCTGAGACGAAGTTGGTGCAGAACCTCAACTACGAGGAGGCTGACGTGCTCAACTCCGACCAGGTGCGCGGACAGTTTCCCATACTCAATCAGAAAGTGAACGGTCACGACCTTATATGGTTTGACAATGGTGCTACGACACAGAAGCCACTGCGTGTCATCGACGGACTGTCAAAATTCTACAAGACTGACTACTCCAACATACATCGTGGAGCCCACACCCTTGCGGCACGCTCTACCGACCAGTATGAGGCAGCACGCCAGAAGGTGGCCGACTTCATCAATGCACCGTCACAGGAGAATATAGTGTTCGTGCGTGGCACCACTGAGGGTATCAACCTCATAGCCCACACCTTTGGCAGGAAGTTCCTTCATGAGGGCGACAACGTCATCGTGTCAACCCTCGACCACCATGCCAACATCGTGCCGTGGCAGCAGATAGCCAAGGCACAGGGTGCAGAGTTGCGTGCCATACCCGTTGACCAGAACGGCGACCTCATTCTCTCTGACCTTGAGCGCCTTATCTCGCCCCATACGAAGTTTGTCTCCGTAGGTCATGTCAACAACACTTTCGGCACCATCAATGATGTGCGCAGCATCATACGCATAGCACACTCACACGGCATCCCCGTGCTCATTGACGGCGCACAGTCCATAGCCCACACCAAGGTCGATGTGCAGGAGCTCGACGCAGACTTCTTCGTCTTCTCTGGCCACAAGATCTATGGCCCTTCAGGCATCGGCGTGGTATATGGCAAGAAGGAGTGGCTCGCCCAACTGCCCCCTTGGCAGGGCGGTGGCAACATGATTAAGGATGTCACCATTGAGAAGACTGAGTTTAATGCACCACCAGCACGCTTCGAGGCTGGCACACCTAACATTGCCGATGCCATCGGACTGGGTTATGCCCTCGACTTTGTCAATTCCGTAGGCATCTACAATATAGAGCGCCACGAGCACGAACTCACTGAGTATGCCCGTCAGCAGATAGCACG
>JAZLBU010000072.1:0-15022 GCA_045613845.1 Prevotella sp.
TATTGACGACTTTGACGACTTTGACGACCTTTAGGCAATGATGTGACAACTGAAAAAGTATTAAATCTGTGAGGGATGTTTGGGGGAGTGAGAGATTTTTGTACCTTGGTCTCTTAGGAGACAAGGTTTTTGCACTTGGCAAAGCAAAAATAAATAAATTTATTTTGTGTTTTGCGCTCGTTTTAGTAACTTTGCCTCACTATGTGAGTCAAGGTACTCGCACTCTTGCGCTCCAGTTGGTGCTCAGGCGAGCATAGCTCGGAACGGAAAAATGCAAATAAATTTGCATTTTCACTCATTTCTTTGTAACTTTGCAAAGATATGAAGAGAATGATCACCATACTAGGACCTACGGCGAGTGGCAAGACACAGATTGCTACGAGGCTGGCGGCTCTATTGGGGGGAGAGATAATATCGGCTGACTCCAGACAGGTGTATCGCAGAATGGATATAGGTACGGGTAAGGACCTGAGCGATTATACGGTGGAGGTGGCTGGTAAGGGTGTGGTGCACATTCCCTATCACTTGATTGACATTGTGGAGCCTGGCACGAAGTATAACCTGTTTCAGTATCAGGAGGATTTTCACAGGGCGTATGACGATATTCAAGCGCGTGGGGCGCAGCCTATTCTGTGTGGAGGCACTGGTCTGTACATAGAGGCGGTGCTGAAGGGTTATGACCTGGCTGACGTGCCTCAGAACCCAGAGCTGCGTGAGAGTCTGAAGGGGAAGTCGCTGGAGGAACTGACCGCGATGCTGACGGAACTGAAGAGGAAGACGGGGTCGGCGATGCACAATAAGACGGATGTGGACTCATGTCAAAGGGCGATAAGAGCGATTGAGATAGAGCAGCACAGTCTGGAGCACCCTACCCCACTGCGCAGACTGCCTGCCATCGACTCGTTGATTATTGGTGTGGACGTGGACAGAGAGGTGCGCAGGGAGAGAATTACACGCAGACTGCATGCCCGACTGGAGGAGGGTATGGTGGATGAAGTGAGGAGACTGCTCGACGAGGGCATTCCGCCTGAGAACCTGATATACTACGGACTGGAGTATAAATTCCTGACGCAATACATCATAGGCGAGCTGAGCTATGACGAGATGGTGAGGCGACTGGAGATAGCCATACACCAGTTTGCTAAGCGTCAGATGACCTGGTTCCGAGGTATGGAGCGAAGGGGGTTTCACATAAACTGGATTAAGAATGAACAAGAGCTGCATAATATACTGTCCGAATCATAGGCCTTTCACCAGCGTGAAGAAACGTTGGGAGAAGATAGAAGCGCTACTGGAGAAGTACCATATAGAATATGATATGGTGCAGAGCGAAGACCAGCAAAGCGTGGAGCGACTGGTGACGATGATGATTAACAATGGCTATAAGACCATCATCATAGCTGGTGGCGATTCGGCACTGAACGATACGGTGAACTGCCTGATGGCTGTGGAGAAAGCAGTGAGAGACCAAGTGAGCATTGGGGTGATACCTAATGGCGTGATGAACGACTTTGCTCGTTTCTGGGGTTTCACCTACCAAGACCTGGAGGAAAGCGTGAAAGCGCTGGCTCAGCACAGGGTGAGGAAGGTAGATGTGGGATGCATTCGCTATACCAATAAGAAACAGGAGAGGAAGCAACGCTATTTCCTCAACAGCGTGAACATAGGACTGCTGGCTGGCATACAGAAGACTCGTATGCAGGTGAGGAAGAGGTTTTGGTCGAGGGAACTGTCGTTTGCCCTATCGCTGGTGATGATGCTGTTTGAGAAGGTATTCTACCGCATGACATACACCATAGACTATGTGACGGAGACTCACCGCATAGTGACGATGTGTGTGGGTAATGCTCTGGGATACGGACAGACACCGAATGCGGTGCCTTATAACGGACAGTTGGATATAACGATGGTGAGACACTCTGCCCTGCACCACATGGTGGAGGCGATATACCTATTCTTCCGTGGTAAGATACTGAACCACAAACGCATACGCCCCTATCGTGCCAGGGCTATAGAGATAGAGGCACCTAAGAACTGTCCGATAAGTATTGACGGCCACCCTGCCGAATCACCTGTGGGTAAATACACCATCGACGTGAAGCAGGAGGAAATAAACTTCATCATTGAAGCGAGAAGATGACGCTAGAGTTACTTGCACCTGCTAAAAATATGGAATGTGCTATCAGTGCCATAGATCATGGTGCTGATGCTGTGTATATGGGAGCAGAGAAATATGGTGCGAGGGCACAGGCGGGCAATAGCATTGAGGATATAGAGAAGGTGTGCAGGTATGCCCACCAGTTTGATGCTAAGGTGTATGTGACCGTGAACACCATAATATATGATGAAGAGATGCAGGAAACCCTGGAACTGGTAAAGAAACTGGAAGAGATAGGGGTGGACGGCATACTGATTCAGGATATGGGACTGCTGAAGGAGCTACGATACGCTGACGCTACGATACGCCCTGAGGGCTACGATACGCTTCGCTACGATACGTTGGCACTACATGCTTCTACCCAGACGGATAACAGGACGATAGAGAAGGTGAAGTGGCTCAAGAGCCTGGGCGTAAAGAGAGTGGTGCTGGCGAGAGAGCTGTCTGTAAACGAGATAAGTCAGATACACGAGGCAGTGCCCGATGTGGAACTGGAGGTGTTTGTGCATGGTGCGCTATGTGTGAGCTACAGCGGTCAGTGTTATGCCTCGCAATACTGTTTTGGCAGGAGCGCCAATAGGGGCGAATGTGCACAGATGTGCAGAATGCAATATGACCTGAAGGATGCCGACGGCAACGTGATAGAGAGGCAGAAACACCTACTCTCGCTGAAGGATATGGCACAGATAGACAATCTGGAGCGACTGGCTGAGGCTGGTGCAGTATCATTCAAGATAGAGGGCCGACTTAAGGATGTGGACTATGTGAAGAATGTGACGGCAGCATACAGCGAACGGCTGAACGAGATATGCAGGAAGCACCCCGAGAAATACCAGCGAGCATCGATGGGTAGGTGCAGATACACCTTTGAGCCTAACATAGAGAAATCATTCAATCGTGGCTTCACCACCTATTTTGCTAATGGCAGGAAGCAGGGCATAGTGAATTTTGATACGCCCAAGGCTATTGGCGAGGAAGTAGGAAGAGTTAAAGAAGTTCAAGGGTTCAAAGGTTCAAAAGTTCAAGGGTCTTTTGTAGTAGCTTCGACTAAGGCATTCAGTAATGGTGATGGACTGTGTTACTATAACTCGAAGGGTGAGTTGGTGGGATTCAGAGTGAATCGTGCTGAGGGCAACAGACTATTCCCCCTCACTGCCAGAGAAGGGTTAGGGGTGAGTCTTGACCTGAAGCCTGGCACCATGCTGTATCGCAACCACGACCAGGCATTCGAAAGTCTGCTGAGCAAACCCTCAGCACAACGTAAGGTGGAGGTGGAGATGACGCTGAGCGTAAGCAATAACAAACTGATGCTCACCATGACTGACGAACACCAGAACAGATATGAGGCAACTGCCAACTACGAATATCAACGAGCACAGAAACCCCAGGAGGAGAATATCAGGCGACAGCTGACCAAACTGGGTGACACACCATTCACATGCAGCAACCTGAAGATAGACAGCGAGGTGGAGATGCCATTCATACCTAACAGCGTGCTGGGAGAACTGAGGCGAGGACTGAAAAGGGAGCCCCGCCCTACCCCTACTGAAGGAAGGGTGAATTATACCCCTCAGAGTGAAGAAGAAGTGCCTACCTACCCCCATGCATACCTATACAATGCTGCCAACAAGGATGCCATAGCATTCTATAAGGAGAGGGGCATAGAGGCTACGGCTTTTGAGACTGAGGGCGAGGGCTCAGTGCTGATGCAATGCCGCTATTGCCTAAGACACGAACTAGGCTACTGCTCAAAATACACTAAGACATTGCCTTGGAAGGAACCTCTGAGTATATGTCTGAGTGACGGAAGAGAATTCAAACTGAGATTTAACTGCGCGAAATGCCAAATGGAGGTGGTAACGATTAATGGTTAAAGGTTAAAGGTTAACGGTTAAAGGTTAAAGGTTAATGAAGAAACTGCTCTACATATTGTGGATTGTGGGTATGACGTCGATAATGGCATCATGCTACAGGGAGAAGACGGCTGAGACTGAGCACCACGCCTATGCTGGCGAGGACAGTGCTATGGTGGCTGACTCCATATCGTTTGCCACGAAGCACCACTACAGCGTGGGGTATAACTTCATAGTGCATAATGACTCTATAGAACTGATAGCCCAACTGCCTGAGGAACATGTGAGCCAACTGGAAACAGACACGCTGGCAATGAAGCACAACCAACAGTTGGCTGTGATGGACATACACATAGTGCCACAGGACAGCGTGGACTCAGTATGGGTGAAACTGATAAGCGAGGAAGGCGAGACAGGATGGATACACGAGAGTGAACTATTACCCAATGTGGTGCCCACAGACCCCATATCGCAGTTTATCATGATGTTCAGCGACAGTCACACGATGATAGCACTCATAATAGTGGGACTGCTGGCAGTGGTGTATGTGATGAGAATAGCCCAGCGACGTAATGCTCCGATAGTGCACTTCAGAGACATACCGTCATTCTACCCCACCCTGCTATGCATCATAGTGGCTTGTTCGGCTACATTCTACGCATCGCTGCAGATGTTTGGTGCCGACACATGGCAGCACTTCTATTACCACCCCTCACTCAACCCCTTCATACTGCCACCAATATTGGCTGTGTTCCTAGCATCGGTATGGGCTATGGTGGTGGTAGGTGTGGCAACGGTGGAGGATGTGCGCCACCACCTGAGATTTGAGGATGCCATAATATACCTAGCAGGACTGGTGGGCGTGTGTGGAGTGCTCTACATAATATTCTCTATCAGCACCCTGTATTACGTGGGTTATCCTCTGCTCATAGCCTATGTGTGGTTTGCAGTAAGGAAATATAAACCCTTCCACACCAACCACTATATATGTGGCAACTGTGGCAAACGTATATATAAAAAAGGTGAATGCCCACACTGCGGAGCGGTGAATGAGTAAGAAGCCTTCGGCTACGATACGTCGCTGAAGCGACTACGATACGCAGGGCAAGCCCCGCTACGATACGCGAGCAAGGCTCGCTACGATAACTTTGAACAATAATGAATATAAAGAAAATAACATACCTACTGATATTGCCACTACTCTTTATAGGATGTAGTAAAGACGAGGCAGGCGGAGAAGATGAGCATACGAGAAGGACCATCATGGTGTATTTCAATGCTGAGAACAACCTGTACAGTATGGCTGAGGCAGACCTAAACGAGATGGTTGAGGGGTCGAAGAGTTTGGCATCAGACTGTAACCTGATGGTGTATTTTGACTTTATAGACACAAAGAACAACCCCAACATACCCACCATATACCTGATAAAGAACGGTGAGAAGAAAGCGATGAAGACTTACTCAAGTCAGGACTCATCAGACCCCGAGGTGATGCTTGAGGTATTCAAAACGATGATAGCAATGAGTCCCGCTGACGAGTATGCCACAGTGTTCTGGGGACATGGCGATGGTCCGCTGATAGCCAATGCGAGCAATGGGCTGGAGGCAACATTTGAGGATAATGACGCCAATACATACGGAGCAGACTACAGGAGCAATGATGAGAAAGATGCATCGAGGGCTACATGGATAGACATACCAGACCTGGCCAAGGTGATGAAGCAACTGCCCAAGCAAGAGTTTATATTCTTTGATGCCTGTTGCATGCAGAATGTAGAGGTGGCATACGAACTGCGCACATGTGCCGACTACATAGTGGGTGCCACATGTGAAACGCCATCCTTTGGTGCCCCATACCGCACTACCACAAAAATCCTAGGCTACACCAATGCTGAGACTGCCAGCAAGGAGATAGTGAAAGACTATCAGAGCAACAACAACTACTGGGAGTATTGGAGAGAGAACTATAAGATAAACAATGCCACCATGTCAGTCATCAAAACTGCTGAGATAGACAATCTGCTCAATGCCACGAAAACAGCACTGAACACCATAACATATAGCAAGGCGCTGGAGATGAGCACCTCATTCGCAGCTGACAGCCATGATGCCACATCGTGCATATACTACTTCAAGACAGGAGGCAGCAAATATGGCAGACCCATACTGTATGACATGAATGACGTGATGCTACATAACCTATCGGCTACGGAATATGCTAAATGGAAAGGGTCGTTTGACAAGGTTGTAATCTACCACCCTAACACTGGCGATATAAGAGACACAGGCTACAGCGACTGGTATGGCGGCGATGCGAGAAGCGATATGATTATGACAAGGAATAACTTTAGGAGTTTCTACCTGTCAGACGAAACATTCGGAGGCATATCGATGTTCTTTCCCAAGAGCGAATATAAATACTACTCAAATATGAACACCCACATGTATGACTACGAATGGTGCAGAGAGGTAGGATGGACAGATTTGGGGTGGTAAACTGACAGAAATGTCATAAATAATATGTATAGTGTGTCAGCATTGTCAGTATGACAGCGTTGGCACATTATTCGTAATACGGGTTTGCAGTTCACACAATTTACAGCTGAAAATTTATAACCAACAAAAAATAGAATAACAATGAACATTCAACCATTAGCAGACCGCGTGCTTATCAAACCAGCGGAAGCAGAAGAGAAAATCGGTGGTATCATAATTCCTGATACTGCTAAGGAGAAACCCCTCAAGGGAGAGATTGTTGCAACAGGCAACGGAACTAAGGACGAAGAGATGATTCTTAAAGTGGGCGACCAGGTGCTCTACGGCAAATATGCTGGACAGGAATTGGAGTTTGACGGCGAGAAATACATGGTGATGCGTCAGAGCGACGTAATCGCGATTATTAAGTAAGAAACCCTTCGACATTTCGATATTTCGACATAACGACATTTCGACAAAAAAACAATAACAACAATGGCTAAGGAAATTAAATTCAATACTGATGCCCGCGAGGCACTCAAAAATGGCGTTGACCAGTTGGCTGATGCCGTCAAAGTAACACTTGGTCCTAAGGGACGTAACGTAGTGATAGAGAAGAAGTTTGGCGCACCACAGATTACTAAGGACGGTGTGACCGTAGCTAAGGAGATAGAGCTTGAAGACAAGTTTGAGAATACTGGCGCACAACTGGTGAAGAGCGTAGCTTCAAAGACTGGTGACGATGCTGGTGACGGTACTACTACTGCTACCATTCTGACTCAGGCAATAGTGAATGAGGGATTGAAGAACGTTACCGCTGGTGCCAACCCAATGGACCTGAAGCGTGGTATAGACAAGGCAGTGGCTGCCGTTGTGGAGTATATCAAGAAGAATGCTGAGCTCGTAGGCGACAACTACGACAAGATAGAGCAGGTAGCAACAGTTTCAGCAAACAACGACCCTGAAATTGGTAAGCTGTTGGCTGACGCTATGCGCAAGGTGAGCAAGGATGGTGTGATAACCATAGAAGAGAGCAAGTCACGCGATACCTCTATCGGAATAGTTGAGGGTATGCAGTTTGACCGTGGTTACCTGTCAGGCTACTTCGTAACTGACACTGAGAAGCTGGAGTGTGTGATGGAGAACCCATACATACTTATATACGACAAGAAGATCAGCAACCTGAAGGAACTGTTGCCAGTGTTGCAACCAGCAGCTGAGAGCGGACGTGGACTGCTCATCATAGCTGAGGATGTGGATTCAGAGGCTCTCACCACACTCGTAGTAAACCGTCTGCGTGGTGGACTGAAGATTTGTGCTGTCAAGGCACCTGGTTTCGGCGACCGTCGCAAGGCTATGCTCGAAGATATCGCTATACTGACTGGTGGTACAGTAATCTCTGAGGAGAAAGGCTTGAAGCTGGAGCAGGCTACACTGGAGATGTGTGGTTCAGCAGACAAGGTGACTATCTCTAAGGACAACACCATCATAGCTGGCGGCGCTGGTTCAAAGGACACTATTGCTGACCGCATCATAGCTATCAAGAAGGAGATAGAGAACACTACCTCAAACTATGACAAGGAGAAGCTGCAGGAGCGTTTGGCTAAACTCGCTGGCGGTGTGGCTGTGCTCTACATAGGTGCTAACTCAGAGGTAGAGATGAAGGAGAAGAAGGATCGTGTGGACGATGCTCTCTGTGCTACCCGTGCCGCTATTGAGGAAGGTGTGGTAGCTGGTGGTGGCACAACATACATCCGTGCTCTCTCAGCCCTTGAGAATCTGAAGGGTGACAATGCTGACGAGCAGACAGGTATCAATATCATCAAGAGTGCTATCGAGGCTCCACTGCGCCAGATATGCTATAACGCAGGTGTAGAGGGCGCTGTAGTAGTAAACAAGGTGAGCGAGGGCGAAGGCGACTTTGGTTATAACGCTCGCACTGAGGTTTATGAGGACATGAAGAAGGCTGGTATCATTGACCCAGCAAAGGTGGCTCGTGTGGCTCTTGAGAATGCTGCTTCAGTGGCTGGACTGTTCCTCACTACTGAGTCTGTAATCTGTGACAAACCTGCACCAGAACCAGCAATGCCAATGGGCGGAGCTCCTGGAATGGGAGGTATGATGTAAGGTTTAACGGTTAACGGTTAACGTTTAAAGGTTAAAGTATAAAGAAAATCAGGGCTTCCACAATCGGAAGTCCTGATTTTTATTGTAGTGATATTCTTCAGAGGAATATCAGTTAAGCATAAAGAATTACTTGTTCAGTGCCAGAGCAACATTTACGGCACAAGCTACTGTGCAACCAACCATTGGGTTGTTACCTATGCCAAGGAAGCCCATCATCTCAACGTGAGCAGGAACTGAAGAAGAACCAGCAAACTGAGCGTCAGAGTGCATACGGCCGAGAGTATCAGTCATGCCATAAGAAGCTGGACCAGCAGCCATATTATCTGGATGAAGAGTACGACCTGTGCCACCACCTGATGCTACAGAGAAGTAAGGCTTACCAGCAAGGATACGCTCCTTCTTGTAAGTACCAGCTGTTGGGTGCTGGAAACGTGTTGGGTTGGTTGAGTTACCAGTGATAGAAACATCAACATTCTCACGCCACATAATAGCTACGCCCTCACGAACATCATCAGCACCATAGCAGTTCACCTTGGCACGTGGACCGTTAGAGTATGCCTTAGTCTTCACAACCTTGAGTTCGCCAGTGAAATAGTCGAACTGTGTCTGTACGTATGTGAAACCATTGATACGAGAGATAATCATAGCAGCATCCTTACCCAGACCGTTAAGAATAACGCGGAGTGGCTTCTGACGAACCTTGTTTGCCATTTCAGCAATCTTGATAGCGCCCTCAGCAGCTGCGAATGACTCGTGACCAGCAAGGAATGCAAAGCACTCTGTCTCCTCACGGAGCAGACGTGCTGCAAGGTTACCATGACCAATACCAACCTTACGGTCGTCAGCTACAGAACCAGGGATACAGAATGACTGCAGACCAATGCCGATAGCCTCAGCAGCTTCAGCAGCTGTCTTACAACCCTTCTTGAGAGCTATAGCTGAACCTACTACATAAGCCCACTTAGCATTCTCAAAACATATCATCTGAGTCTCTTCACAAGTCTTATAAGGATCAAGACCTGCATTCTCACATATCTCGTTTGCCTCTTCAATAGAAGAAATACCGTTCTCGTTCAGGGCAGCAAGCACCTGCTTCATACGACGGTCCTGTGATTCAAATTTTACTTCACGCATTGCCATTGTATATTCCTCCTATTAGTTTTTACGTGGATCAATAAATTTAACTGCGCCCTGCTCAGGGGTTGTACGGCCGTATGTGCCTGTTACCTGCTTGAGAGCCTCGTTAGCATCAACACCCTTCTTGACAGCGTCCATGAACTTGCCCATGTGAACAAATTCATAACCGCAAACTTCGTTATCCTCATCAAGATACTGCTTGGTGATATAACCCTCAGTGAGCTGGAGGTAACGTGTGCCCTTAGCCTTGGTGCCATAGAGAGTGCCACACTGTGAAACGAGTCCCTTACCGAGATCCTCAAGACCAGCACCGATAGCCAGACCGCCCTCAGAGAAAGCAGACTGTGTGCGACCATAGACAATCTGAAGGAAGAGCTCACGCATAGCTGTGTTGATAGCATCACAAACGAGGTCAGTATTAAGAGCCTCGAGGATAGTCTTGCCCGGCAGAATCTCAGATGCCATAGCAGCAGAGTGAGTCATACCAGAACAACCAATAGTCTCAACGAGAGCCTCCTCGATGATACCATCCTTGACATTGAGTGAAAGCTTACAGCAACCCTGCTGTGGAGCACACCATCCAATACCGTGGGTCATACCAGAGATATCCTTTATCTCCTTAGCCTGAATCCACTTACCCTCCTCTGGAATAGGAGCAGGACCATGGTTAGGACCTTTAGCAACGACGCACATGTCGTTGATTTCTTTAGTGTAAATCATATTAAGTGTTTTGTTAAAAAATAAAGTGCAAAAATATTTGTGCAAAGATACAAAAAAAAGTTGAAAGTTGAAAGTTGAGGGTTGAAAGTTTATACTTTTTTTTGTAAAAAACTTATCTATCATCTACCCAACTATCTCAATAAACTCTTCCAAGTGGTTGTCAACATACTCTGCAATCTGAGCTGTCCACTGTTCCTCGTTGGTAACGAATTCATCGTCAAAGTCTTCGAAGGCAGGCAACTGCTCATACAGAGCCATAAACTCTTCATCGCTCATAGGACGCTCTATGTCGTCCTTATAACGAAGGTACTGTTTTTTCACCCTACGGATGAGACGACACAGGTCAACCACTCCCCAATTACGTATGGCAGCATCGAAGGGATTATGGAAGAAGAATGGACCATAGCCGTTATAGATTAGTTGCACAAAACCTCCGTCCATCAGTTCGTCTCTTAGGATGGCATACCCCACGAGGGTTATCTGGTCGCTTGACATCTGCGACATGTTTTCAGCTGTCAGTTCACCTCCTATTGCCTTACGTGTCTCGTTTATTACAAGGTCGAGGAAAGCATCGGCACCTGCTGATGCTGCCTTTCGCAGTTCTGCGTCGGATATGGAAATTTTATAGTTCATAGTGCACAGTTTTATTTCATTGGTGTACGATTGAGTATAGAACGACCCAGTGTCACCTCATCGGTATATTGCAATTCATCGCCAACGCTTATACCTCGGGCTATGACTGAGAGTGTAAGATTAGGGAAAGCCTGCAGTCGGCGTGAGATATAGAAATTGGTGGTATCACCCTCCATAGTGCTCGATAGAGCGAAGATAACCTCCTTAACCTCGTTAGAGGATATTCGTTCTACCAACTCATTAATTTTGATATCGTTAGGTCCTATGCCGTCCATAGGCGATATCACCCCACCTAACACATGGTATAGTCCGTTATATTGCTGTGTCTGTTCAATGGCAAGCACATCCTGAATGTTTTCAACCACGCATATAGTGGTGGCATCACGTCGTTTGTCGGAACAGATGGGACAAATATCGGTATCAGAGATGTTATAGCATATCTTGCAGTATTTCACATCACGTCGCAATATGGTCAGGGCATCGGCAAGTGCCTTAACATCGTCCTGATCCTGACGTAGCATGTGAAGCACCAGACGCAAGGCTGTCTTGCGTCCTATCCCTGGCAGACGGGATATATGGTTCACTGCATTATCGAGGAGAGTAGGCAAACTTAGTTGAAAGTTGAAGATTGAAAGTTGAAAATTGTTGGTTAAAAGCGTTTTATCGCTCTATCCATTTCTCTCTTATCCTGCTTTAGTTTGAGGGTTTCACGTTTGTCATATTCCTTCTTGCCTCGACAGAGGGCGATATCAAGTTTGGCTCTACCCTTATCATCTATAAACAGCAGTATGGGAATGATGGTAAAACCTACAGCCTTAGTGTCTTCAGCCAGATGGTGTATCTCACGTTTGTTCAGCAAGAGTTTGCGATCGCGACGTGCTTCATGGTTGTTATATGAGCCATAGAAATAAGGACTGATATTCATGCCCTTCACCCATATCTCGCCATTATGAATGTAACAGAACGTGTCAACAAGCGATGCCTTGCCCATACGGATACTTTTTATCTCGGTACCCGTGAGCACTATGCCTGCCGTATATGTGTCAACAAAGAAATAGTCGAATGCAGCCTTCTTGTTTTTTATCTGCACCGGACTTTTCTTGCGGAGTAATTCCTGTTCTTTGTTCATTCTGTTTTGTTTATACCATTATTAAGATGTAGCAACTTTATCTTGCGTAGCACCACGAGTCTGAATGGGGAGGCATCCACCTGTGACGTCGAGGTGTTTGGCAGCAGGATGAAGAAGCCGTTTATCTTACTTATCTTCTTCTGGTTAGATTGTGAGTTGACGGTCACCACACCACTTCCGCTGCTTGTGACATGTGTTGTCTGGGTCACTATACTGTCTCCATAGAACACATTCATGCAAGCCATCACGTCACACGAGCCGTCCTGTACTATCGTCTGGGCATCATACTGAAGGTTTATGCGATCGTCACTCCTGAAGGTGGAGTCCGGCAATACTGAGAAAGACATTTTGTTGTAAGGAGTATTGTCCATCAGTATTATGAATGGCTCCTGATTCCATACGTTTGCCGTATCAGCCTCTTCTGTCTCTATGCCCTGAATTTTACCACCAGCAGCTATTACGTTGTCTTTAATTCTGTCAGAGAGGTCATTGTATATCTCCTGCAGATATTCAGCATTACTGCAATAGAAAAGGTAGGAGCGTTCATATTCCCCAGGAGTAACATCATACTTCTTGAGTACGGCAGAACGCAGTGCCACCACATCCCTTTCATCCTTCAGTCCGTCATGGGTTTCGGCCATAGCCTGGGCAATATGGATATCATACAGTATATCCACCATATCACCCTCAGACAATACATCCACCGGAATGCCTGGACGACATGCTATCAGGGCATATACTATGAAGAGTATGCAACTAATCCTTTTCATTCAGTTTATTGTTAAGCGCCGATAGCTCTTTTCTGCAAAAAAGTATTATTGCCACCACGCTCACTGAGATGCAAGCATCTGCAAAATTAAATACTGGAGAGAAGAAGATAAAGGGCTGCCCCCCATAGAATGGGAACCAGTCAGGATATGTAGTAACTATGAAGGGGAAATAGAACATGTCCACTACCCTTCCCTCAAGGAATGGTGCGTAACCCGTTCCGAATGGCACGAGGAATGATGCGTAATAGGATGATGAGCCTGAGAATATCAAGCCATAGAACATGCAGTCGATAAGATTGCCTGCTGCACCTGCCAGCACCATTGCCAACAGTATGAGCCACAGCGTGCGCGCTCCCGACTTTATCTCCTTACGTATATACCACACAAGGAAACAGCATGCGACAAGGCGGAAAGATGTAAGCAACGGTTTGGGAATAAACGACATGCCATAAGCCATGCCGTTATTCTCAATAAATGATATGTAAAACCAGTTGGTTACCCTTATGCTCTCATGCAGACACATGCCCGTCTTAACCTGAATCTTTATAATCTGGTCAATAACGAGCAGTGCCAATACCATAAGACTCAACAGAGTCCCCTTCTTACAACTTTGCGTCTTTATCAACTTCTCAGTCCTAAGCTTAGTGATTCTTCTTCATCTTTGACTCCACAGAGAGAGTTGCGTGAGGAACGGCACGAAGACGCTCCTTAGGTATCAGCTCACCTGTCATACGGTCTATGCCGTAGGTCTTATTCTGAATACGTATGAGAGCCTGCTCCAAACCCTTGATGAACTTCTGCTGACGCTCAGCCAGCACCAGTATCTCGGCACGGTTCTGTGTTGTAGAACCCTCCTCCAACACCTTGTATGTAGGCGATGTGTCAGCCACATCATTGCCTTCATCATTGCGGAGCTGCTTCATCATGTCAGAATAGTCCTGACGGGCACGTTCCAACTTTTCATCAATGATCTGCTTGAATTCAGCCAGATCCTCATCACTGTAGCGTTTTTTAATTTCTGCCATAGCTAGTGTTGTTTTTAGTTTTTGATATATAATTTTTGATTTAGTTCTTGGTTATAAGCACCTTAGCCTTCAGTTCACCAAACTCCTGTTCAGAGCCTTCAGCGGCATCGCCAAAGGTGAGGCTGTTAGCTAATACCTGTGAAGATATATGACTGCCAAATGCCTTTACGGCTTCCTCCAGTTCGGATTTGCTTTCCAATACCACATTGATGCGGTCGGTTATTTCGAAACCAGAATCTTTTCTGAGCGACTGTATGCGCTTGATAATCAGTCGTGCCATACCCTCGTTCTTCAGTTCTGGTGTAATCTCTATGTCGAGAGCCACTGTTATGGTGCCTTCCTGTGCTATAGTCCATCCTGGAATATCCTCAGATATTATCTCTACATCAGCAGCCTCAACTGTTACATCCTGACCTGCTACCGCGAGATTGATGCTACCATTAGCCTCCAGTGATGCTATCTGTTCCTGACTCATGGCGAGAACGGCATTGTTTACGTCCTTCATGAGTTTGCCAAATTTCTTACCCATCACTCTGAAGTTACACTTCACCTTCTTGACGAGTTGCATTCCTGAACCCTCTTCTATAAATGAGAGTTCCTTAACGTTGGTCTCGGCAAGTATCACATTACTCATACGCTCTATACGACTGCGCAGTAGTGCGTCGCTAGCTGGTATGGAGATAGTCTGAAGAGCCTGTATCACTGGTATCTTCACCTTCTTACGCAGTGAGAGAACCATTGAGGTTACCTGCATAGCCACCTGCATAGCCTGCTCCAGTTCTGTGTCGATATAAGCCTCGTTCGCCTCAGGGAATTTAGCCAGGTGCACACTTATAGACTCATCACGTCTGGTCACCTCGTTGAGATCTTTGAAGAGCTGGTCGGCATAGAATGGAGAAACAGGTGCTATCAGTCGTGCTATAGTTTCTATACATGTGTAGAGAGTCTGGTAAGCAGACAGTTTGTCCTCTGTCATTCCCCCACCCCAGAAACGT
>JAZLBU010000073.1:0-7781 GCA_045613845.1 Prevotella sp.
TGAGCACCTCGGGTGGTAATGACGATAGCGAGGAGGTTCTCTCCCTACAAGCAGACCTAGGAGAAAAAAGGACTACGGAGCAGATAACCACAGCTACGGCTTATGCTACAGACTTTGCACTCGATGCAGTGAATGAGTTAAAGCCATTTCTGCTGGGTGACGTAAATCTCGACGGGGTGGTGAATGTAACAGACGCAGTGATAGTGATAAACCACTACCAGGCTCGCACCACAGAAGAGCTGGACTTCAACGTCAGCGATGTGAATGGCGATAACAATATAAATGTGACGGATGCTGTGGGCATCATAAACATTTACCAAAGCAGATTGCAATAGAATGAACAATATACGACACATACTCCTGATGATAATGATGGCACTGATGTCATCACTCTCTGCGTGGGCTATGAGTACGGTGGATAAGCTGTACCTCTCTCCTACAACCCTGACACCAGGCGAGACGGAGACGCAGTATGTATCGCTTGTTATACTGGGCAATAGGAGATATTCAGCTTACAATCTGGATGTTACAATACCAGAGGGAGTGGAGCTGGCATACGATGAGGGAGAAGAGGATGTGTATTTTGACAATAATTGCATCATCCCTTATTCAAAGGGCAATCCTAAGCACCAACTCGCTGCTACATATACGGCTGAAGACAGAAACCTGCGCATATCATGCGTATCAACGACGAATGCGGAGTTTACTTCGGAATCGGGCGTAGTGTGCTACATCGGACTGGTAGTATCCACCTATGCTAAGCCGGGCGCACTGAGCATAAACCTGTCAGGACAGGCTCTGACTACGGCTGATGGTACTCAGTATGATCCTGCTGATGCTACTGATACGAATATCGCCATAGGCACTGCGGCTAAGGCAACGCTGACTGTTTCGGCTGCTAACAAATGGTCAACATGCATACTGCCTTTTGCAACCGCACTGCCTGAAGGACTGAAGGTTTACACCTGCGACAGCAAGGATGATGACAAACAGGTGTTCTACCTCAGCGATGCTGCAAGTATAGAGGCTTACACTCCTTATATACTCTATAGCGAGAGTGGTTATACGGGCACTCTGACTGGTGATGTTAATGCGAGCCAGTATCCTGCAAGCGGAAAGGTTTCTGTAGGTTACCTCACGGGGGCGATAGAAAAGCAGACCACCAGCGAGGGCTATATAATGCAAAACAAAGGCGAGGGTGTGAAGTTCTACCTTGCTGATGCAACTAAGACATACACCATTCCTGCTGGCAAATGCTGGGCTACGCCACCTACGAGCACTACCCAGAGCTACGATTTCGCTTTTGCTCCAACGGCAGTGAAGGGCATTGCGGAAGTAGCAGAGCTGCAGAACGTAACCAGATATAACCTCAACGGCATCATGATTGATGCGCCACAGGAAGGTCAACTGTACATACAAAACGGAAAGAAATTTGTAAAGTGATAAAAAAATCATATATTACGCCAGAGATAAGTGCTATAACAAGCAGGTCAACAATCCTTGCAGGCAGTGACACTTTGGAGTACACAAAAGAAGGCGAGTATGCCGACCCAGAAGCAGAAGTACTATAATGTTCGAATAAAAACAATATTAAGATATGAAGAAGATATTCACATACATAACACTCATGGCAGCAGTGTTCCTAACTGCGTGCACAGATGATGACATTGCTCAGTCTTCAACTCAGAGTTATTTGGACGAATTGGGTGCAGTAACTGGTACTATGGCTAGTGTAGCAGAGTTTGAAGAAGGTGTAGGTGATAATGATGCACTTACATCAAAGTCGCAGCTATATTATGACCGTGTGAACTCAAAAATGAAGTTTAATTGGACGAAACCCAATACAGAGAACTCGGAAGAATACAAAGCGGGAGTTGATCATATCGGAATATTTGCAGCAACAGATAATCAGGAGGCTAAGGCAACTCAGATGGATTTTATGATTGACCCTGAAGTCGCTCTAGAGGAAAACACTTCTTCTGTGACTGCTGTTTTTGTGCCGAAAGATGGAGGTGCCAACCCGATTCATGGAGGAACGGTTTATTATACCTATAGTCCATACAAGACACAAACTATTGAAACAGGAGACTTTACGTATGAGGCGGTGCCTATATCCTATCTTGGACAGACTCAAAGAGCTAATGAGCAAATGGGGTATTATTTCGCTAGTTCTAATGATGCATTTCTGACATCAGAGAAAGAAGCAGCATCTCATTTGTCACAATATACGTATCTTATTTCGGATGCAACGGCAACAGCTGGCAACCACGCTCATTTCACCTATTCATATGTAGGTTCTATAGTGCGATTCTATATGATATGTCCATCTGTTGCTGATGATAACATATTCTATGACTCGCTACAAGTGTATAACAGTCAGGCGGATTTTACGCGAGAAGCTACGATGAACCTCGCAACAAAGGCAGTAACGCCAACAAAAACGTCTCATGTTATGTCGCTTGGATTTAGCCCAGCCATTGACATGACTTGCAATAACAATCATGAGAGTAGCGATCCCTATCAAAAGAAGATTAGTTACTACTGGAAAGAGGATGGTACAAGAGGCTATATAATGGCTTATATGATGGTGTCTCCGATTAATCTAAGTGTGTTAAGCGAAAACAGCACCCTGTATCTGATAGGTAGAAAGGCTTCGTACTATGCAGACAAGACTGAATATAATACTGCAAAGGGATATGAAGTAGGGGATGATGGATATATATCAACTGACGAGGCGTATGTTGCTTTGCCAAAGATAGAGAGGATGAAGATCTACGAAACTAAAGAGGCTTACAACGAGGCCAAAGGTACTACACTCGATGATGCAGCGTTTGCATTGCTGAGACCAGAGGACAAGATGAAGGATTACGAGCGCAAGGTATATAAGAAGACAGGTATGTCAAAACTGAACTTCCAAGCAGGTAAGCACCATCAATGGTCAGTATCAGGTGCAACAGCCGATGATCCTATTACCTTCGATGAAATCTCTATAGAGACATGGAAAACAGGTACTGAGTTCACCAACACTGATGGAGATGGCACAGAAGATTGGTAAATGGGCGTTAGATATGACATAGAGAATCAGCACTTCGTGTTTGACTTTAAGCACGATGGTACGGAGGACATCATTTCGTTGACAGGAAAGGGATACGAGGTGACGGCTTTCGGTAAGTGTTTTCACTATGGCTATGAGTTCGGAGATGACGTAGAGGGTAGTGTGCGTAGCGCTTTCATAAAGCACCTGAAGTTTCCAGAACGTCCACTGAAGGAGGATCCTGACCTGACACAGTTTATACAACGTGCCATAGACAACTTGAATGACAGGATAAACCTATATGACTACGACCTCGTGGTTATGCCAGAGTCATCAAGTGAGGTGAATAAGTATATGATAAGATACATATACCGCTTCGCACAGCCGATGCTCAAGAGAATGGAGTTAGTGAAAGCTCTGCCAGAGAATATAACATTCGATATGGAGGCGTATAGCGCTACGTATCTGGATGATACTCTTGAGAATGGTAGGCCAAGATACACTGAGGCACAGAAAGAACAGGTGAAGCAGTCAATACAGGAGATGCTCGACCTGATACACAAAAAGGATTACTTCACCATAGCAAAAGATGTAAAGAAAGCTAAGTGGAGACCGTATATAACCCAGTTCCTAAGATTTTCAAACGATGATGACAAGGAACTTTGTGAGAGGATATACAACCAGAACGTACTGGTAATTGACGACATAGCAACGAGTGGCTCAACACTTAACGAGGTAATGCGCTCACTCCGTGTGCTAAACGAAAATAACAATATAACAATCTTCAGTCTGATAGGACGTAAAGACCTCATGGCTGAAACAGCATAAACTATTGAACCTTTGAACTATTGAACTTAAAGAATGAAAAGAAATAACAACATATTGTTCCCGTTAATGTTCTCGTTAGCGTTATCGTTATTCTCTTGCTCTAACGAGGATTTCCTGACTACGCAGAGTGATGAGACGAAGGTGGTGTCATTCAGTATAGATACGGGCATGGATGAAGTGACCGCTAAGGCACGTGAAGGTTATCGCGATTGGGCATCGGATGACCCTACAACTTTCGGTGCGTATGGTCTGTATAACAGAAAGATGGACGAGAAACTGTTCGACAACCAGCAGGTTACCAAAGGCGTTTCAGGATGGACATACTCTCCACTGAAATACTGGGCTGACTATACTTGGTGCGAGACTTTCGACTTCTTCGGGTATATGCCTTATAACGGTAGTGCTACGCTGACTCAGGACGAGAACGAATATACTCTATCTTTCCCTGTAGTTTTGTCTGACGCAGTGCTAGGCGATGCAAACAAAGCAAATATTCCGCTGATTTGTCACTTGCCTATTCATAAGGATAAGGTGGGCGATGTGATAAACTACGAGATGGACCAGGTGCTCACGGGTTTCAGTCTGCAATTCAAGATGGGCACGGAGATGTCTGAACTGCGTGACTTCGTGATTAAGGAAGTGAAGATTACAGGCGCAGCTGACAAAATGCCTAATGGTGGTACGGTAAGTCGTACCTACACCTATACCCCTTCTACAGGTGCATGGGGTGCGGGCAACGTAACATGGTCTGGCATAACTAAGAAAGCAGCTGCAGTGGAATATACCATACCATTCGTTGACCATGGCGATGGCGCAGCTAATGATGCGTATGAGGTGATAGATGAAACACATGGTACTCTCCGCGTAGGCTATAGCTTCAAGGATGCAACAAGTCAGTGGGGTGGTAACTTCTATACTATTCCATCATCAGACTTTACTCCGACTATCTCTGTGAAGTATGACGTAACAGTGAAGGATGAGAATGATAACTATATCACTACACGTGAGAATATCACCAGTACAATAGAGTTCTCAAGCAGTTATTTTAACTTTACCGATTATGCTGGTGGCTCCGTGGGCAAGGTGCATCCTATAGTGGTGCAGATAGTGCCAAGTTACCTCTATGTGTTGGCTGACGCTGACCAGAGGGCAAGTTGGATGATAATAGAATAATAAGGAAATGAAGAAGACATTATTTATATTCATGGGCGCACTTATGTGCGCCTTTGTTTCTATTGCGGCTCCGTTGCCACAAGACCCTGACATGAAGGTGGGTAGGCTGAGCAACGGACTGACTTACTTTATACGTCATAACGACCAGACTCCTGGTCAGGCTGATTTCTATATAGCCCAGCGTGTGGGCAGCATATTGGAGGAGCCTGAGCAGAGGGGACTGGCGCACTTCCTTGAGCACATGGCGTTCAACGGCACCGAGCACTTCAACGGTGGCAACGGTGAGGCGAACTCCATACGCAATTGGTGTGAGCGCAACGGCATAAAGTTTGGTGCCGACCTCAATGCCTATACGTCAATAGAGGAAACGGTGTACAACATAGCCAACGCACCTGTAACAAAGAGTGGGGTGACCGACACCTGTCTACTCATACTCCATGACTGGAGTCATTCGCTACTGTTGCGTGACAACGAGATAGACCAGGAGCGTGGCGTGATACGTGAAGAGTGGCGCACCCGTCGTGCGGCTCGTGCCATACAGCGCATAATGGAGGAGGCAACACCTGTGGTGTATGCTGGCAGTAAGTATGCCGACTGTCTGCCTATAGGTCATATTGACATAATCAACAACTTTGCCTACCAGTCTTTGAGGGACTACTATAAGAAGTGGTATCGTCCTGACCTGCAGGCTATCATAGTGGTGGGCGATGTGGATGTGGAACAGACGGAGCAGAAGATAAAGGCTATATTCAACGATATACCTGCCCCTGCTGCCGATGCTGCTGAGAGAATATACTATCATGTGCCTGACAACGAGGAGATGATACTCTTCACCAGCACTGACGATGAACAGCCTACGCTCAACCTCTCACTCTACATGAAGCGTGACGGCGTGGCGCGTGGCGAGAGGGCTACCACAGAGCGATATGCTGAAGGCTACAGGGAAGAGCTGGTCAGCAGTATGCTGCAACAGCGATTTAAGGAACTCACCAAGGTGGAGCACCCTAAAGTGGTATATGCTAACTGCTATGACGGTGCTTTCTTCCTGACTGATGACAGGTATGCCTTCAACATCAGTATCGGACTATTGCCTGACAATCCGCAGGCGGGCATAGATGCTGTGATGGAGATAGTGGAGAAGGTGAGGGCATACGGCTTTACCGAGGCTGAACTGCAGTTTGCTAAGGAAGAGATGGATATGGCTATGCAGACACGCCTTGACAATAAGGATAAGACACGCAATGCTGAATACGTCAACCGCATTGTCACCCACTTCTGTGATGCCGAAGACCTTATGTCGGTGGAGCAGGAGAGGGCATTGGAACAGCAATGCATGCAGACCGTAACACTCGACGATGTGAATGCTACGGCAAAGCGCATCATCAGTGACCCTGAAAAAGGTGGCTTCAACCAGGTGTGCATAGTTTATGGTCCTACCAAGTGGAACGAACAGCCTTACACCCTGCCCACTAAGGAACAGTTGAAGGACTGGTTGCTGACGGCTGAACAGAAGCAATACGAGAATACCAACGTCAACAAACCCATCGACCGCATCCTCATAAAGAAACTGCCTAAGAAGGGCAAGATTCTCTCAACCTCAGAGGCCGAGATGGGCTACACCAAGTATGCACTCAGCAATGGCATCAACGTATTCGTGAAGCCTACCCAATTGGAGCCTAAGGTGATAAGACTCGACATGCTCAGACTGGGTGGAAGAAGTCTTTATGAAGACAAGGATATCCCTTCGCTCAAGTACCTGAGCAGTGTGGTGGAGATGAGTGGCGTTGCCGATATGGACTATATGGAACTGGAGCGTCGTTGTTCTGGTAAGAATATCAGCGTCTCTCCCTTTGTGTCAAGCGAGATAGAGGGCGTAAGGGGCAAGTGTAAGACCGAAGACCTCAAGACATGGATGGAGGTGATGTATCTCACTCTCACCCAGCCACGTAAGGACGAGGCAATGTTCAATTCCATCATTGAGCGTCAGCGCACCGTACTCAAGAACAGGGCTGCATCGCCACAGGTGGTGTTCAACGACTCCATGCGCATCACTATGTATGGCACAACTCCGCGCACCCTGCCTATGACTGAGGAGAGACTGAAGGATGTTTCGCTCAACCGCATATACGAGATATACCACGAGCGCTTCAGTAACCTCGCTGGCATGAACCTCATCATCACTGGCGATGTGGATACCAAGCAATTAGAGGCTCTGCTCAAGCAGTATGTGGCTTCTCTGCCTGGCACGGCAAAGAATGCCAAGGTGCCAGACTGCGGACCATATCGCAGCCACCTGCAGAAAGGGCAGCGTGAGTGCATATTCCAGATAGATCAGAAGACTCCGTCAGCCCTCACTGGCGTGGTGTATTCTACACCAATGCCTACTACGGCTATGAACATTATCAAGGCCGATGTGCTGGCACAGATAATGCGTATGGTATATACAGAAAAGGTACGCGAGGAGAAAGGGGGCACCTACGGCGTCCCACTCAGTGCCGACTGCAACATGCGTCCTGAGCAGGACTGCCGACTCACCATCTCCTTCCGTTGCGATCCTGACAAATACGCTGAGCTGCTGCCTATCATTCACGAACAGCTCCAGCTGATGTCCGAGCAGGGCCCTACCACCGAACAACTCGATAAGGTGAAGGGCTATGAGCAGAAGAACTATGACCGCGTAATACTTACCAACGGTTATTGGGAGGGTGTGATGAGCAACCTCATTACCGATGGCATCGATATGGAT
>JAZLBU010000074.1:0-4929 GCA_045613845.1 Prevotella sp.
AAAATGAGCGAAGAAGCTAAAAAGAATTGGAGCGTTATCATCAACGCCATACTGACTGCTATATGCACGATACTGACGACTACGAGTTGTGTGCACAACTTATAGACCCCCTCGTTCCCCGATATCACCCCATGCAGGCAATTCCTACATGGGGTGAGTTATTTTAGTAAACTTGTGTTAGCTATTCTTCTTGTAGCTCTGCACTGCAGAATTACTACTTTGTGTCAAGGTCGGATGCCTTGCCGGTAAACTGTGGCTGGCGCTTTTCGAGGAAGGCTTGTATGCCCTCGCGGTAGTCGTCGCTATGATAGACACGTGAACGGTAGGCATTGATGCGCTCGAAACTCTCTGATGGTATGGTTGCCGATGCTTTGGAGAGGATGCGGAACTGCCTCTTTATGGCACTGATGCTGAGTACGGAGTTGCGGCGCAGTGGTGTGAGGAAACGCTCTTCAAGCATGGTGCTGAGCTGCTCGCGTGGTGCGATGTGATTGACCAGTCCTACGTTGAGTGCGTCGGCAGCCTCAATGGGGGTGGCGAGGAAGAACATCTCACGTGCCTTGTTGATGCCCAGTTGGTTGATGAAGTGCATGATGCCCGATGCGTTGTAGGGTATGCCTATCTTAGCAGGTGTGATGGCAAAGGTGCTATCGTCGCTGGCTATTATCATGTCGCAACTGAGACACAGATCACAGGCACCGCCCCATACGCTGCCCTCTACGCAGGCTATGACTGGTATGGGCACCTCCTGTATATTATGCAGCATGCGCTCCATAGGAACGTCGTATGCCAAAGGGTCGCTACCATCGAGAGGTAGTTCGCGTATGTCGTGTCCGGCGCTCCACACTCCCTTGTGGCACTGTGCCTTGATGACGATGGCTATGCACTCACTGCGGTAGCCCTCGTCGATGGCGCTGATGATGTCGTGGCACATCTGTTCGCTGAGGCAGTTGAACTTCTCTGGATGTTGCATTTCTATGAAACACACGCGGTCGTCAATCCTGATGCTGACCATGTTGGGGTTCTTCTCTTCTTGTTGCATAGTGAAGGGATTTTGTATAGATGTGAATAGTTATACTCCCATGATGAGTTCGACGAGCCACAGCACGAGAGGTATGGTGATGGCAAACATGCCGATGATGTCGATTATCACGCCTGACTTTATCATCTTGGTTATGGGCACATAGCCTGAGGCATATACGATGGCGTTAGGCGGTGTGGATACGGGCATCATAAAGCCGAGTGATGATGAGAGGGCGATGCCGATGGCTATAGGGATAGGGCTGAAATCCAGTGACAGGGCTGTGCTGATGGCTATCGGCGCTATGAGGTTGGTGGCAGCGGTGTGTGAGGTGAGTTCGGACAATAATAGGGCTGCTACGCAGAAGATGCTGACGAAGAGCATCTCAGAGGGGTGATTACCCAAAAGTTGCTTGATGCAGTCGCCTGTCCATTCAGAGAGTCCTGTAGAGTACATAAGGCTGCCCATTGCCAGTCCACCACCAAACAGCAGCAACGTGCCCCATTCGATGCCCTCCATGCCTTCCTTCCAACTGAGTGTCATCTTACCCTCCTTTGCGTTGACGGGGAGGAAGAACAGAAGCAGTCCGCCTATCATGGCTGCCATCTCCTCGGGTAAGTACTTGTTGTAGGTCTTGACTATGTCGGAGTCTGAGCCATACATTATACTCAGTATGCCAGGCAGTACCCACAGCACTACGGCAAGGATGAAGGCAAAGATGGTGTTCTTCTGAGCACGATTCCACTTGCCCAGTTCCTTGACGTGTTTTTCGATAAACTTGTCTGCTCCCTCGATATGCTTGACATCTGCAGGAAACATGCGCCACAGCACTACGCTGGCAACGACGAAGTAAGCCACCATTGCCACGATACCCCATACCATCCAGTCGAAGAACGACACTACGGGAGCTGTGGGAGCAAGTTCCTCAAGGAAACCGAGCATGATAATGTTTGGAGGGGTGCCGATGGGTGTCAATACTCCGCCTATGGAGCAGGCGTATGCTGTCATGAGCATCAGGCCAGTGGAGTATTTGTAGCTAGCGAGGTCGATGTTCTTGCCGTTGGCTGCCATCATATCACGTATGGCTTGCAGAAGTCCGAGGGAGATGGGAAACATCATAGCCGCTGTGGCAGTATTGCTTATCCACCCTGAGCACATCATGCATGCCACACCGATGGCGAGGAATATGCGACGAGGTGAGTCGCCTACCCACTTCATCGACATGATACCGTAGGCTATGCGCTTGTCGAGTCCGTTGACCATCATGCCCTTGGCTATGAGGAAGCCTCCCATAAAGAGGAATATCATAGGATTGGCAAAGGCTGCAAACGCTGTTTTCATGTCAACCACCCCAAAGAGTACGCAGAGTGTGGGACCCAGCAGAGAGGTGACGGGTATGGGCACAGGTTCAGTAATCCACCATATCGCCACGAGTGTCATTATGGAGAGTAGGGTATGTTCCTCAACTGTCAGTCCGCTTATAGGGGTCAGCCATACCAGTACGGCACACAGCGGACCGAGTATTGCACCTGCCAAGTGGCGTTTGCTCTCAAAAGTACTTTGGGTTTCTTTCATATCGTTGCTCATGTTTTGTACATTACAAGAATACTGCTCCAAAATTACAATAAATTCGCAATACCACCAAACTTTCCTACATTTTTCTTCTCCTTTTTTTTTTGTGTGCGTTAACATTTTTTTTCGTAAGGGTGGGGGGATCATTTGCAAGAATGAAAAAATAATTGTAACTTTGCAAGAAAATATATAAAGAACTCAACTTTCGCAAGAAGTTAAGTAGTAAAGGAGTTAAGGAGTTAAGACATTAGCTATAGATTAAACAACAGCCATAGTCAATGGTATTGTCTTTAACTCCTTAGCGAGCTCTGCGAGCGATAACTCCTTTAACTCCTGATAGCTAAAAAAGTTGAGCCAATGCGAAACTTAAATAAAGAATAATTCAACTAACTAAAGTTTATGAGTTTAAGAATCATTGTACTTGCTAAGCAGGTACCTGACACGCACAACGTGGGACCTGATGCGATGACCCCAGAGGGCACCATCAACCGTTCGGCGTTGCCTGCCGTATTTAATCCAGACGACCTGAATGCCCTGGAGCAAGCCCTTCAGCTGAAGGACAAGTTTCCTGGCTCTACTATCTCGGTGGTAACGATGGGACTGCCTAAGAGTGCTGAGGTGATACGCGAGGCGCTCTACAGGGGTGCTGACGAGGGCTATGTGGTGACTGACCGTCCGCTGGGTGGTGCTGACACACTGGCTACGAGCTACACACTGGCGCAGGCGATAAAGAAGATTGGCGGTTTTGATATAATAATCGGTGGCCGTCAGGCTATTGATGGTGACACGGCACAGGTGGGTCCGCAGATAGCTGAGAAGCTGGGACTGACTCAGGTGACATACGCTGAGGAGATACTGTCGCTGGATGAAAAGGCAAGGAAGGTGGTTATCAAGCGCCATATAGACGGTGGCGTGGAGACCGTAGAGGCTCCGCTGCCCCTGGTGGTGACGGTGAATGGCTCAGCTGCTCCTTGTCGTCCTCGTAACGCTAAGCGTGTGATGAAATACAAGCGTGCTACCGTTGCCCTGGAGCGCAACGACGCTAACCTTAACCCTAACCCTAACAAACCTTACCTTGACATTACGCAGTGGGGTGCTGCTGACATAGACTGCGACCCTCAGCAGATAGGTAAGGCTGGTTCGCCTACCAACGTGAAGAAGGTGCAGAACATTGTGTTCAAGGCTAAGGAGTCACGCTCCCTTACTGGCAGCGATGAGGATATCAATAGCTTGATGAAGGAACTGATTAGTGAGAAGATAATTGGTTAAATTTTAGAATTCAGTAGTTAAGTAGTTATGTAGTTAAGACAATACTTGAGTGCCTCAGATGTAAAGTAGTTAAGACGATACTTGAGTGCCTCAGATGAAACTCATGATGTAATGCAAATGTCTTAACTCCTCGACTCCTTAACTCCTTAACTCCTAAAAAGATAATGAACAACGTATTTGTATATTGCGAAATAGAGGGCACACAGGTGAAGGATGTGGCCCTGGAACTGCTCACCAAGGGCAGGAAGCTCGCCAACACGCTGGGAGTGGAGCTGGAGTGTATCATCGCTGGCTCAGGACTGGACGGCGTGGAGAAGCAGGTAATGAAATATGGTGTGGACAAGGTGCACATCTTCGATGCTGAGGGACTGTTTCCTTACACCACGAACCCTCACACGGCACTGGTGGTGAACCTCTTCAAGGAGGAGAAACCACAGATATGCCTCTTGGGGGCTACGGTGATAGGTCGCGACCTGGGTCCACGTGTGTCATCAGCACTGTTCAGCGGACTGACAGCCGACTGCACTGAGCTGGAGATTGACGACTTCGACATGAAGGTGAAGAACGAACAGGGTGAGTTGGTGAACAAACACTACGAGAAGCAGCTGATGCAGATTCGTCCTGCCTTTGGCGGTAACATCGTGGCTACCATCGTTAACCCAGAGCACAGACCACAGATGGCTACCGTGCGCGAGGGCGTGATGAAGAAAGAGGTGCTGGATGAGAACTACAAGGGCGAGGTCATCAGGCATGACGTGGCGAAGTATGTGCCTGAGACGGAGTATGTAGTGAAGGTGCTCGATCGCCATGTGGAGCAGGCTAAGCACAACCTGAAGGGTTCGCCAATAATAGTAGCTGGTGGCTACGGCGTGGGTTCGAAGGAGGGTTTCGACAAACTCTTCGAACTGGCTAAGGAGCTGCATGCCGAGGTGGGTGCCAGCCGTGCTGCTGTGGACGCAGGATGGGTGGACCACGATCGCCAGATAGGTCAGACGGGTGTCACGGTGCGTCCGAAGGTGTACATCGCTTGTGGTATCTCTGGTCAGATACAGCACATCGCTGGTATG
>JAZLBU010000075.1:0-6153 GCA_045613845.1 Prevotella sp.
GTTGCAGAGTTCCTGATAGCTAATCTGGCACAGACCTCTGAGCGCATCGAGTCGTGCACCCAACGTATGGCGCTTGCCATACAACATCGTTTGGAAACTGAAAAACTCCGTCTGCTACAAATGGAGCAGTCCACTAAGAATCTCTTTGGCATCAGAAAACTTTCTGAAGAAAACAAACTAAAGAACTTCTTTCAACAATTGCATAATCTATCTGAACGTCAGATAATTATAGAGCACAACAAATTACAACTTTTAGAGCATCGTGCTCACTTGCTTGACCCTATCAACATACTCAAGCGTGGATATTCTATGGTGCTTCATAATGGCAAGGCTGTGAATAATGCATCAAGCCTCAGCAGTGGTGATAATGTCACCCTAACATTCGCTGATGGTTCTGTAAACGCGAAAGTCAATTGACCCTCGCCACACTCTCCATCACCTTGGTAAGTTTCTCTCTCACCTTCTCCGATTTCACCTTGGGCAGAATCTCATCACGCAGTTTCTGATAATAGACTATTGCCTGTTTTGGCATCTCCATCAGCATATAGCCCTGCATTATCAGCATATTGAGTTTTGCCTCTGTATTCACGGTGTCTGTTTCCACCGCACTGAATCGCTTTATAAAACTCTCTATCGCCTCTCTCTCCTCTGTGGTCAGTGGTTCGCCAGCATCACGCTTTTTCGTTGCCTTGTCTATACGCCCCACGAATGAGTCCATCTTCTTATATATGTGCTTATTGCCATGCGCAAACTTTATCACCTGAATATTCTCAGGGGCTATGTCAATGGTAGAGATTGACACCAGATTGCTGATGCTCACCACCACCTTGCCTCCGTCTTTGCCCTGTTGCGTTATCAGCACTCCTTCCACACCCTTAAACGGACCGTCTATTATTCGCACCATGTCGCCTTTCTGCATCATTTTGCGGTCAGGCACTGACAGTGGTGCTCCCTTGGTGTAGAATGATGCTGCCTTCATAAACATCTCCATCTCATGGTCGCTGGCTATCATGGGCTTGTATATCGCATGCTCGCTGTTGGGTCTTGCATCGCGCATGGGTGCGTGATATATAATATGTACGCACGAGATATTGCGCAGTGTTCGCTGCAAGGAAAGGAAATCGTCAGTCCTGAAAAATACGTAGTTTAGCGCCAGTGGCACCTCACGCTTCACCTCCTTGCCCTGTTGCACCACTTTCTGTTCAGTCATAGGCATAAAGCTCTCAAACGGCAGTTTGTCTATCGTTTCACGAACCCCCGCTCCTAATCTCTTAGTGTGAGCCACATACCAGTATTTCTTGTTCTCAGCCAATATTCCTTTTCTTGAGTTCTTCGTAAATTCTCTGCACAGGCAGTCCCATCACGTTGTAATACGACCCTTTTATGCCCGTGATACCCACATAGCCTATCCATTCCTGAATGCCGTAAGCCCCAGCCTTATCCATAGGTTTGCAGGTATTGACATAGTGTTTTATCTCCTCATCGCTGAGTTGTTTGAAGGTCACATCGGTACACACGCTGAAGGCTCTTTCTCCCTCCTTGCTTTTCAGACACACCCCAGTATATACCTGGTGTGTCTTGCCCGATAGTTTGTGTAGCATGTTGCAGGCATCCTGCTCATCAGCGGGCTTACCCATCACCTCGCCGTCACACACCACCACTGTATCAGCCGTTATCACCAGGTCGTTGGTATCCTGCACCTTGTAGGGCACCGCCTTCTTGCGTGCTATGTATTCTGCCACGTCTTTTGCTGGCAGAGAGTTGGGGTATGACTCGTCAATGCCCTCTATCACGAGCACTTTGAAGTCAAGCCCCAACCCCTTTAATAGTTCTTTTCTCCTTGGAGAATTCGAAGCGAGTATTATCATTTCTTGCTTAGTTTGCCTACATAGGCGTCAATCACAGCTACAGCGGTGATGTTCACTATATCACGCACTCCTGAGTCGAAGTCGGTGAAGTGGATAGGTTTGTTCAGTCCCATCTGTATCGGACCTATCACCTCCGTCTCCTGTGAGAACTGCTTGATGAGCTTATATGCAGAGTTTGCAGAGCTGAGGTTAGGGAACACCATTGAGTTCACCACCTGGTTATGCAGTCTGAGGAATGGATATTTCTCATCTCTGCGCTCGTGGTCGAGGGCGAGGTCAACACTCATCTCGCCGTCAATCTTCAGGTCAGGATATTCCTCCTGCATCTCCTTCACCACGTCAGATATCATCTTCGGACTGCCCACCTTGTCGGCACCAAAGTTTGAGTAGCTTATCATGGCTATGCGTGGTTCGTCGTTGAAGAAACGTATGGTGTCAGCCGTCAGTCGTGCTATATCCTTGATAGCCTCCTTGTCAGGGTGACGGTTCACCAGTGTGTCGGCTATGTAGTATGTGCCACGCTTTGAGTTCAGAATGTGCATCGTAGCGAAATGCTTATACTGCGGACGAATGCCTATGATATCCTGAGCAGCCTGCAAGGTAGAGGTAAACTTGGTATATACACCAGTGATGAGTGCATCGGCATCGCCTGTCTCCACCATCATCATACCGAAGTAGTTACGATCGAACATCTTATCGTTAGCCTCCTCAAAGTTATAGCCCTCACGCTTTCTCTTGTCGGCAAGCACCTGTGCATAGCGTTCACGTGTCTCGTGCAGGTCGTCATGACGCAGGTTTATTATCTCTACTCCTTCGAGTGAGAGGTCGAGTTCCTCTGCCTTCTTTGTTATCATCTCCTTGTTGCCAAGCAGGATTGGGAAGCACAGTCCCTCGTTCTTTGCCTGTACGGCAGCCTTGATCATCGTTGGGTGCATACCTTCGGCAAACACCACCTTCTGTGGGTGTTTGCGGGCTGTGTCAAAGAGGTTCTGTGTCACTCTGGTCTCCTGACCCATCTTCAGGCGCAGGTTCTTCTTGTATGCATCCCAGTCGGTTATCTGCTTACGAGCCACTCCTGAGTCCATAGCAGCCTTAGCCACAGCGGCACTCAGCTCGGTGATGAGACGTGGGTCAACGGGCTTTGGAATGAAGTAGTCAGGACCGAATGTGAGGTTGTTCACGTTGTACACCTTGTTCACCACGTCAGGCACAGGCTGCTTGGCAAGGTCGGCAATGGCGTGTACGGCAGCTATTTTCATCTCCTCGTTGATAGCCTTGGCATTCACATCCAGTGCACCACGGAATATGTATGGGAAACCTATTACGTTGTTTATCTGGTTAGGATAGTCAGAGCGACCTGTTGACATCAGCACGTCAGGACGAGCTGCCATAGCGTCCTCATAGCTTATCTCAGGCACTGGGTTAGCGCAAGCGAATACTATAGGGTTCTTTGCCATTGAACGTATCATATCCTGACTGAGCACGTTACCCTTGGAGAGTCCGAGGAACACGTCAGCACCCTTCATGGCATCCTCCAGCGTGTGCACATCAGTACGCTTGGTAGCGAAGTAGCGTTTCTGCTCGTTCAGTCCCTCACGGTCGGCTGTTATCACACCCTTTGAGTCTATCATCAGTATGTTCTCCAGTTTAGCACCTAGAGCCACATACAGTTTGGTACACATGATGGCAGCTGCACCAGCACCTGACACTACTATCTTCACGTCCTCTATCTTCTTGCCTGCTACCTCGAGTGCGTTGAGCAGTCCTGCACTTGATATGATGGCTGTACCATGCTGGTCGTCGTGCATCACTGGTATATCGAGCGACTTCTTCAGTCTTTCCTCAATGTAGAAGCACTCAGGAGCCTTGATATCCTCAAGGTTTATGCCACCGAATGTTGGAGCTATCTTCTCCACTGCCTCGCAGAATTTCTCAGGGTCTTTCTCGGCTACCTCGATATCAAATACATCGATACCACCATAAATCTTGAAGAGCAGTCCCTTACCCTCCATCACTGGTTTGCCTGACATAGCGCCTATGTCGCCAAGTCCCAGCACGGCAGTACCGTTTGATATCACTGCAACAAGGTTGCCCTTGTCGGTATATTTATACACTGTGTCAGGGTCTGCCTGTATCTCCTGACAAGGGAATGCTACACCTGGTGAGTAAGCCAGCGACAGGTCTGTCTGCGTACGATAAGGCTTCGTTGGCATCACCTCAATCTTTCCTGGACGGCCACTCTCATGATAGAGCAGAGCGTCTTCTTTCGTAATTTTTGCCATAGTTTAGTTTATTGTTATTTTTGTTTTCGTCGTTTTCTTTTCTAGTTTTTCTAGATTTTCTAGATATTCTAGGTTATCTAGATTTTCTAGCCCCTATCCGAAGAGCGTTTTCAGTGCCTCCTCCACTCTCTGCACGGGGTGCAGATTGATGGCAAACTTCTTGCCCTTTAGGGCACCCATATTGCGCTTGGGTATTATAATGTCCGTGAAACCCAGTTTCTCGGCTTCGGCTATGCGTTGCTCTATCCTGCTCACAGGTCGCACCTCGCCGCTCAGTCCTACCTCGCCACACATGCAGTAGCCTACCTCAATAGGCATATCCACATTGCTTGAGAATACTGCTGTTATCACACTTAGGTCCATCGCCATATCGGTCACCTTTATGCCACCGGCTATGTTTATGAACACATCTTTCTGCACCAACTTAAAACCTACCCTCTTCTCCAACACTGCGAGCAACATATTCAGTCGGCGCTGGTCAAAACCTGTGGCACTCCTCTGTGGTGTGCCGTAAGCTGCTGTGCTCACCAATGCCTGGGTCTCTATCAGGAATGGACGCATACCCTCTACCGCTGCACTGATGGCTATGCCACTCATGCCCTCTCTCTCATCGCTCAGGAGCAGTTCTGAGGGGTTGTTCACTGGTCGCAGTCCAGTCTGTTGCATCTCGTATATTCCCAGTTCTGAGGTAGAGCCAAACCTATTCTTTATTGAGCGCAGTATGCGGTATAGGCCTTGTCTGTCGCCCTCAAACTGTATCACGGCATCTACTATGTGCTCCAGTATCTTCGGACCAGCTATCGTTCCTTCCTTATTTATATGACCTATCAGTATTACGGGCACTCCACTCGTCTTGGCATATTTCAGCAAGGCGCTGGCACACTCCCTTATCTGTGTGATGCTGCCAGGGGCCGACTCCACCATCTCTGTCTCCAACGTCTGTATCGAATCCACCACCACCAGGTCTGGTCCTATCTCCCTTATCTGGTCAAACACCTTCTCCAAGGAGGTTTCGCACAATACGAGAACACCGGCCCCATCCTCGCCCTTCGGGCACTCCTTCCCGAGGGCAGGAGATTGATTACCATTAGCTTGTGGTAATGTATCCTCCCCCTCTTGGGGGGAGATGTCGCTATGCGACAGAGAGGGGGCCGCCAACCTCTCCGCCCTCATCTTCAGCTGGTGGGCGCTCTCCTCTCCACTGACGTACAGCACCTCTTTATCTTTCAGTGCCATAACGGTTTGCAGGGTCAGCGTACTCTTGCCGATGCCTGGGTCGCCACCCAGCAATACTATGCTGCCAGGCACCAAACCGCCACCCAACACCCTGTTGAGTTCTGCATCCTGCATATCTATCCTTGGCAAATCCTTCAGTGGGATATCCTGAAGTCTCACAGCACCAGTGCTCCTTGCATTTCCAATGGAAGAAAGATGTTCTCCCACTTGGAGGGATTTAGAGGGGCCCATCTTTACCTCTTTAAAGGTATTCCATTGTCCGCAACTTGGACACTTGCCCAACCACTTCGTTGAGTCGAATCCACAGTTGTCACACACGTATGCTGTTTTTTGTTTTGCCATTAACTTCCAGAATTACACTACAAAGGTACAAAAATAAGAGCAAACTACAAAATAAATTTATATTTATTTTTACCTTATTTCTAACTTAAATAGATTTATTTCAAATGAGGTGTGACGGTTATTAAAATCATTAAAAGGATTAAAAATATTAAATTCATTAATTTCATATTTCAGGACAACTCTTGGTGACATACCAATAACCAAAAACACCATTTTGGAGGGGTTGAAAAAGAAGAGAGAAACCATTATAAGGAAAAGAGATATTTATATAATATATATATAATAACCTATACGTGCACGAAGCACACTATTTTAATGTTTTTAATGTTTTTAATCTTTTTGATTTTAGGGACTAAGGAACTGAAATGTTAAAAACAGAGATGCACATTTTGGCAGAAATGAGCAAAAACGAGCAAAAATGGCCT
>JAZLBU010000076.1:0-4403 GCA_045613845.1 Prevotella sp.
GTGATACCTTATAGCTGCCTCGGCTGCCTTCAATGTTGATTTCAGGAAAGGATCAGTCTCACGAGGAAACTTCAATACCACCTCCACATTCCACTTCTCTATTGTGCCGTCAGAAGCCTTGACAGGAGTCACTACAGGCTGGTCAGCAAGCATCTCGCTCTCCACCAGGTTTCGTTTGGTGCCTGCATATATCACGCTACTAAGCGCATCAACTATTATCTTTGGATATAACGTCATCTTATTCTTACTATCAAATAAAATCTACCAATTGTCAATTATCATTTGTCAACTTCTTTATCTCTTCCTCAGTCTTCAGAAGTTTGTCCTTACACTTTTGTATAAGTTCCTTTGCCTCCTTCAAACTTTCTGCAAGTTTATCGATGCTCACATCGCCTCGCTCCATATTTTCCACGAGCTTCTCCAGACGACTCATCGCTTCCTCATATTTTATTTCCTTATCTTTTTCCATTTATGCTATTTGTTTATTTCTGCAAAGTTACAAAAAAAAATCGATGCTTCGCATCATTTAAACATTTATTATAACTTAGTATTAGATATTGGGAGGCATTATGGGGAGGTTGAACATGTAGAAGCATTACCTCTGCATGCAGAAGTAATGCCTCTGCACGCGGAAGTAATGCCTCTGCGTCGAATTCCTATGATTATTTATTTCAGGGCTATCTTGTAGTATGAGCCTTCATCTGAAGTCTTATGCTCATACTTCTTAGATTTCAGCACTCTGCCTAAAGCGGTCAGTTCCTCGTGAGTATTCATTACTTTTGGATATTTCTCTGCTATAATATCCATCACCTCTTCAAGTTTCATGAATGGTGCTTCAGCAGGTGTATTCTTAGCTGTGAGGAATAGTGCACCTACCATTTCAGGATAGTCCTTCATCAAGCGATGCTGCCACAGTGCTGTCATATCCTCAAGAGTCTTGCCCTTAGTTTCAGGAACGAGTTTCCATACGAAGAGGGCAGCGAGGATACAAATGATGCCATAGAGTCCGTATGTGAACCAATGTCCGAAGTCGTCACCCTCAGTAAGGTGCATATTGAAGAGAGGTACAAAACTTGAACTTACTATGAAGTTGAATATCCACTGGAATGCAACTGCTATAGCTACTGCTCCACCACGAATGGTATTTGGGAACACCTCTGCTATGAGCACCCAGCATATTGGTCCCCATGAGAACATGAAACTGGCTGAGTAAATCATTATGCTCGCCATGCAGACAAATTCCATACCCTCATGACCAAAGGTCATAGCTACTCCGAAGGCTCCTATCGCCATACCTATAGAACCTGTGATAAGCAGAGGACGACGACCAAGTTTCTCAACTGTAAAGACTGCTACGAGAGTGAACAAAATGTTTACTATGCCTGTGAATACCGTAACCACCATAGGATTGTCCATACCCATATCGGCATATATGCGTGGAGCGTAGTAGAGCACAGCGTTTATACCTACTGCCTGTTGGAATACTGACAGCATTATACCAACGAAAATACACATCCAGCCATAGGTAAACAAACGCTCCTTCTTAACGTGCATGGTATCTTTGATTTCTTGAAGTATGACGCTGGCACTATGGTCGCCATTTATGCGGGTAAGGACATATTTAGCCTTGTCAAACAGTCCTACAGAAACAAGGTAACGAGGACTCTCTGGCACAAAACAGATGAGCAGGGTAAACAAACCTGCTGGCACCATTTCCGAACCAAACATGTATCGCCAACCTACCTCTATGGTCCATGGATCGCTCTCTGGCATCACACTATTCATTCCCTCGCCTATGCTGTTGATGATAGGATTGGTGTGCTCACCAAGAATCATGAAATTGACGAAATAAACCACCAACTGACCAAAGATAATGGCAAACTGGTTCCAGCTTACCAGCATTCCACGTATTTTATATGGTGATATCTCTCCAATGTACATAGGGCACACAGCTGATGCCAGTCCCACACCAATACCACCTATCACACGGTAGATGTTGAACACTATAAGGAGGTCGTAGCATGGAACTCCACGTTCAAAGAAGAATGTCTCTGGTTCCATACTGCCATAAGCAGAAACAAAGAACAGAATACCTGCTATAATCAGAGCCCTCTTACGTCCCAGATTGGAAGCAAGATAACCTGACAGTGCAGAACCTATGATACAACCCAAGAGTGCACTTGATGATGTTACGCCATGATAGAAATCAGTGTAATCAAAGTTTGTTGCTCCCAGAAAGAATGCCTGCAAACCCTTCTCTGCACCTGAGATAACAGCCGTATCATAGCCAAACAACAAGCCACCTAATACGGCGACCATTACAATTGAAAACAGATAGCTCTTGCTACCTTGATTAGCATTTTGTTCCATTCTTATAATAGATTTAGATAAGCGCAGCTTTTTCAAAAAAAGCTTTGAACCCTGTTCATCTTGCGGAGAGAACAGGATTCGAACCTGCGAACCGCTTTTGACGGTTACACGCTTTCCAGGCGTGCCTCTTCAGCCACTCGAGCACCTCTCCAATAACTTTGTGCAAAAAGTAAAACCTATGCAAAGGTAGTGTTTTCTTTTTGATTGTGCAAGGATTATGTTATTTCTTTTTTATGTCCACCACACTCAGCACCCTTCCTGAAACAGTGAAACGAATGTCAAAACCTGCATATTCCATACCATAAATACGATTGGCATCATCATGATAATGAGGACGGGGGTCTTGCATAAGCAATTGACTCACAACCTTTTGTTGTTCTCCTAACTCCTGATATTCCTGGGTGGCGAGCAACTGCTGTACCTCATCTGAGAAAATCACCTCAAGGGGTTGCCACTCTGTGGTATCAGTAAACCCGCTTTTTGCCTGAGGATGGGCATCCGTATAGGCTACGTAGGGTTTTATGTCGAATATTGGAGTATCGTCTATCAAGTCTGCACCCTCCACATATATCACAGGTGCATCCTCACAGTCATAGTCTATATGGTGGATTCTTACTGACGACAGTCCTATTGCGTTTGGTCTGTAGGGACTGCGTGAAGCAAACACCCCCACTCTCTCATTTCCTCCCAGTCGTGGAGGACGAACCGTCATGCTGTCTGCCTGCTTTTTGTTGGCTGAAAATCCCCATATCAGCCACAGATAGTCGAATCCCTCCATACCCCTTATGGCATCAGCAGAACGGTAAGGCGACTCAAACACTATCTTACCAAGAAGTTCGGACACCACGCCTGACTGACGGGGTGTACCGAACTTACTGGTTAAAGGGGAATGAAAAACGGCTATCGTTTCAAGAACCATTTTTGCTCTTTTACTTTTCCATATATGGCTCTGTGCCTAGCACGGTCTTTGCCAAGCGCTTTGCCTTATCACGTAATTGGTTGGTGTCTGCATCTGTATCGCCATAGCACAGCACCACACCCATACGTCGTCCGAAGTGTGCATCAGGTTTGCCAAAGATTCGCACACGAGTGCACTCTTCCTTCAGGGCATCAACAAAGTTGTATGATATATTCTCACCCTTCTCGTAGTCCTTGTCGGCAAGCACCACAGCTGACACACCTGCATGCTCCAAACGGATATCGTGGATAGGCAATCCCATAACGGCACGGAAGTGCAACTCAAACTCTGAGAGGTTGGTAGTATGGCCGAGTGTTACCATACCAGTGTCATGCGGACGTGGAGAGAGTTCTGAGAATACCACACCTGTATCAGTGAGGAAGAACTCCACACCCCATATACCATAGCCTGTGAGTGAAGCCGTCACCTTGTCAGCCATCTCCTGTGCTGCCTTGAGGTCTTTATCTGATATCTGGTATGGTTGCCATGATTCACGATAGTCGCCACCCTTCTGCACATGACCTATTGGAGGACAGAACAGCGTAGGACCATTCTTCTGTGTAACCGTGAGCAAAGTAAACTCTGAGGTGAAGTGTATGAATTCCTCTATTATCACCTCCTTAACGTCACCACGTGCTCCAGCCATAGCATCATCAAAAGCCTTGCGCAGATCGTCAGCACTCTTTACTGTTGACTGTCCATGACCGCTTGACGACATGAGAGGCTTTATCACACATGGGAATCCTATCTCCTTCGATGCCTCCACCAGTTCTTCATAAGTCTTGGCATAGAAATACTTTGCCGTACGCAGTCCCAGTTCCTTTGCAGCCAGGTCACGAATAGCCTGACGATTCATGGTGTAATTGACGGCACGAGCCGATGGCACCACCTGAACACCCTGTTTCTCAAAATCAAACAGTCGCTCCGTACGTATAGCCTCCACCTCTGGCACTATGATGTCAGGCTTGTGCTTATTTACTACAGCAGCAAGGGCATCGCCATCGAGCATAGAGAATACCTCACATTCATCAGCCACCTGCATAGCAGGAGCACCAGCATAACGATCACATGCCAC
>JAZLBU010000077.1:0-12730 GCA_045613845.1 Prevotella sp.
TGACACCTGAACGTGGCTCTGTGCTGCTAAGTTATATATCTCCGTAGGTTGTACCATACCCACCAGCTTCACCAGCGACATAGAGTCGGTGAGGTCTGCATAGTGCAGGTGGAAGTTTGGCTTACCCTCCAGATGAGCTATACGCTCGCGGTAATCCACTGATGAACGGCGAATGATGCCGTGAACTTCATAACCCTTCTCAAGAAGGAACTCTGAAAGGTAGCTACCATCCTGTCCGGTAACACCTGTAATAAGTGCAATGTTTTTTGACATTATATTGTTTTTTTAATTTTCCAATGACTCCTTATACCACTCAAACAGTTTCTTGACGCCGTCCTCTATTTCCACTTTATGCGTCCATCCCAGTTTATGGAGTTTATCAACAGAGATGAGTTTGCGCATGGTGCCGTCAGGTTTTGTGGCATCAAAACTTACCTCACCCTCAAAACCTACTGCCTTAACTACAAGTTCTGAGAGTTCACGAATGGTAAGTTCCTTACCCGTTCCCACATTGATGTGGCAGTTTCTTATCTCTCCCAGTGATGGTATTGCGCCGCCTCTGCCTGCTGAGTGGTTTCTATCTACCTCGCCGTCAGCTTTCGCACCATAGTGCACGCTGGAGTATTTTTCTACACCTATGATATCTGAGAAATCCACGTTGAGCAGACAGTGTACTGAAGCGTCAGCCATATCCTCTGACCACAGGAACTCTCTCAGCGGGGTGCCTGTACCCCATAGCGTCACCTTATTATTCTCTATGCCATACTTTGCCAGCACCTTCTCTATCTCCTCATGCGAAGCCTTGCCGTCCACACCCTCCACTGGGCGTTTGTTCATATCTACGATTATAGCCTCCCAGTTTTGGTCGTGTATGAGTTTTGCAAGGTATATCTTGCGCATCATGGCTGGCATCACATGTGAATTCTCCAGGTGGAAATTATCGTTCGGACCATACAGGTTTGTTGGCATCACAGCGATATAGTTGGTGCCATACTGCAGGTTATATGACTCACACATCTTCAAGCCTGCAATCTTTGCTATGGCATACTCCTCGTTGGTATATTCCAAGGGACTTGTCAGCAGACAATCCTCTGTCATTGGTTGTGGAGCATTCTTTGGGTAAATACATGTAGAACCCAGAAACAGCAACTTCTGCACACCATGAGCGTATGCCTCGCTGATCACGTTGCACTGTATCTTCATGTTCATCATCATGAAGTCTGCCCTGTAGAGCGAGTTTGCCATGATGCCTCCCACAAAGGCTGCTGCCAGCACTACGGCATCGGGTTTCTCCTCGTCAAAGAACTTCCTCACTGCCAACTGGTCTGTCAGGTCTAGCTCCTTATGTGTTCTGCCCACCAGGTTGTTATATCCTCTGCTTTTCAGGTTATTCCATATAGCCGAACCTACCAGTCCGCGATGACCTGCAACGTATATTTTACAACTTTTATCCAACATATATTCTGTGCTTTATTTCTTAATCTGCAAAGTTAATCAAAAAACTTCGTTCTTACAAATTTTTGCTATCCTTATTTAATATAATTTGTTCATGTTGTAATGCTTCTTAACATAAGCAAAGAAAAACACCACACCCAAGGCATTCATAACGAATGCTGTCCAGAAGGCTGCATAGTAGTCACACAGCTCCACCGCTATACCTCCTATCAGCACACCCAGTCCTACTCCCAAGTCCCATGAGGTAAGGAACGATGCGTTTGCCGTACCTCTGCGGTTGTGTGGTGCAAGGTTAACAAACATATTCTGCACTGCTGGCATCATGTGACCGTTGCCCAGTCCAAGCAATATGGCATTAGCAAACACCCCAAAGAAATTATGGAATAGGGCAAAACAAAGATAACCAAACACTGATATACTCATACCTATCGCCGCATTATGTATCACCTTGCCTTGCCTCAGTGATTTCCCTCCTGTCAGTCTACTTAGCATCAAGCACACTGACAACACCAAGAAATATGCCCCTGCGCCCTTTGTCAGTCCTAATTGCTCTTTTGCATAAATGGCTATGTATGTGCTAATTACGCCGTATGGAAAAGCTAATGCTGCAAGCATCAGTCCTACACCCCACCCCTTCACCAGAAAGAATCTGTCTAAGCGCACCAAGCCGTTTTTTGTTGTCGTGCAATTAGTCTTCGTTTTCGTAGCAACCTTTGATTGCGTTTCGTTTTCGTAGTCCGAAGGACGTTTCGTTTTCTTAGGAAACCTCACGGTATGATTGATGAACACCCCCATTGCTGCCATAAAGAAACTCAGCAGGAAGATAACCTGGAAGTTGCCCAACACCTCATACAGAAACAGTCCTATCGTAGGACTTATCGCCGTACCCAGATTGTTTGCCAGTCCGTAATAGCCTATGCCCTCTGCCCTACGCTCTGATGGCAACACGTCTATCGCCACCGTACTATTTGCTACCGTCGTAGTGCCAAATGGCGCTCCATGCAGTGTTCTCACTATGGCAAAGAGTATCATAGACCCTCCTATCAGGTAACCTAAGAAGAAACAGGCAAACAGTCCATAGCTCACCAGCAATACGGTTCTACGATTGAAGGTATCGACAATATATCCTGAAAACAGTCTGGCAAACAGTGCCGTAACGGTATATCCGCTCAGCACCACACCAATGGTGTGCTTGCCTGCACCAAACTCCTCCGTCATATATAAAGGTAACAGAGGCATCACCAGCATAAATGAGAAGAATATCATGAAGTTTGCCGTCCACACCTTGGTGTAGTTGGCATTCCACAACTTGGGCAAATCGCTATGTTCTTTATTTAACACATTGCAAAATTACAAAAAAACATTCAAACTTTCAACTTTCAATCATCATCTTTCAACTTTTCTTCGTACCTTTGTACAAAATTTTCATATTTCATGAAGCAGCAGTATATAGAAATAAAAGGTGCTCGAGTCAACAACCTCAAGAACATCTCTGTCAACATACCTCGCAACAAACTCGTTGCCATTGCTGGCGTGAGTGGTTCGGGCAAGTCGTCATTGGCCTTCGACACCCTCTATGCCGAGGGTCAGCGTCGCTATGTCGAGAGTCTGTCGGCTTACGCTCGTCAGTTCTTAGGCAGAATGAAGAAGCCTGAGTGCGACTATATCAAGGGGTTGCCTCCTGCCATTGCCATCGAGCAGAAGGTGATAGCTCGCAATCCACGCTCCACTGTTGGCACGTCTACTGAGATTTATGAGTTTATGCGCATGCTCTTTGCTCGCATAGGCAAAACCATCTCACCCATTTCTGGCACTGAGGTTAAGAAGCACACCCCCGAAGACCTCGTCGACAGCATGCTGCATCATGATGCTGGCACTAAGTTTCTGCTGTTCTCTCCCCTCTCTGTACCTAAGGGTAGAACACTTGCCGACCACCTGCAGATGAAGATGCAACAGGGCTATTCACGCATCGTCTCCATCAATGAGGCTGAAAACTCCTATGAGATTGTCAATATCGAGGACTTTCTCGCCTCTAATAGTTCTGCTGACACTGAGCTCTTCCTGCTCATCGACCGTCTGAAGGCTGATGACACACCTGTCACCATCTCGCGATTGCTCGATTCTGCTGAGACGGCTTTCTATGAGGGCAATGGTAAGTGCTCACTCTTCTTTATTGGCACCCCTAACCAACTCATTCCTTTCTCATCCCTCATGGAGGCTGACGGAATGACGTTCGAGGAACCTACTGACAACCTCTTCTCTTTTAACTCTCCTGTGGGCATCTGTCCCACATGCGAGGGATACGGCAGCATCATTGGAATTGATGAGAATCTTGTCATTCCTGACCCCACCCTCAGCGTTTATGATGGCTGTGTGGCTTGCTGGCATGGTGAGAAACTGGGTGAGTGGAAACGTTACTTTATCCGCAGGGCCGAAATAGATAATTTTCCTATCTTCACCCCCTACAACGAACTGAATGAGCAGCATCGTGGTTGGCTCTGGCACGGATTGCCCTGCGATGCTAATGCCGACCCCTATGAGTGTGCCAATATCGACAATTTCTTCCGAATGGTGAGAGAGAACCAGTATAAGATTCAGTATCGTGTGCTCCTTTCCCGCTATCGTGGCAAAACCATCTGTCCTGACTGTCAGGGTGCCCGTCTGCGTAAGGAGGCTAACTATGTTCAGGTGGGAGGCAAAACCATAACCCAACTGGTCAGCATGCCTATCAGCGAACTCGTTGAGTGGTTTGCTCAGCTCTCCCTCAACGATCATGAGCTGAAGGCTTCTAAGCGATTGCTCACTGAGATTACCTCTCGCCTTCAATATCTGCTTGAGGTGGGTTTGGGCTACCTCACCCTCAATCGTCTCTCTAACAGCCTGTCAGGGGGCGAGAGCCAACGCATCAATCTCACCACCTCCATCGGCTCGCCTTTGGTGGGGTCTTTGTATATTCTTGATGAACCTTCCATCGGGCTACATAGTCGTGATACTCAGCGTCTTATCGCCATCCTGCGTAAGTTGCGCGATATAGGCAACACTGTTGTCATAGTTGAACATGATGAGGAGATACTCCGAGCTGCCGACCACCTTATCGAGATTGGTCCTGACGCTGGTCGTCTGGGTGGCGAGATTGTCACTAATGGCTATACGGCTAAGTATCTCTCTGGCGAGGAAACCATCCCCGTACCTCAGTCTCGACGTCCATGGAACCTCTCTTTCTCCCTCCACAAATGCCATCTTCACAACCTTAAGAATATCGATGTCGAGATACCTCTTAATGTTATGACCGTAGTGACTGGTGTGAGTGGCTCTGGCAAGTCGTCACTCATCAAGGGCATTGTCTATCCCTATGTCAAAGCCAACCTCGGCAAAGGCCCTCTGCGCCATATCAGCCATGTTGAGATGGTTGACCAAAATCCTATTGGCAAGAGCACTCGCTCTAATCCCGCCACTTATATCAAGGCTTATGATGCCATTCGCCAACTATTTGCCAGTCAGCAACTTGCCCGTCAAATGAATATCACCGCCGCCCATTTCTCTTTCAATGCCGATGGTGGACGTTGCGAGGAGTGTAAGGGTGCTGGCGTGGTGACTGTCGAGATGCAGTTTATGGCTGACCTCACCCTCACCTGCGAGGCTTGTCATGGCAAGCGTTTCAAACCTCAGGTGCTCGATATTACCTATAAGGGTAAGAATATTGACGATGTGCTCAATATGACTGTTGACGAGGCTATAGAGTTTTTCCATGATTGTAAGAATATCGTGACACCTCTCCAGCTACTTGCTGATGTGGGACTGGGCTATGTACAATTGGGACAGAGCTCCTCTACCCTCTCTGGTGGCGAGAATCAGCGTGTCAAACTCGCCTACTACCTCGCTCAGGAACGTCAGGAACCCACCTTATTTATATTCGACGAACCTACCACTGGACTCCATTTTCATGATATCCGTCTGTTGCTGCGCTCCTTCGATCGTCTCATCGAGCGTGGCCACACCATCCTCATTGTTGAGCATAATATGGATGTCATCAAGTGTTCCGACCACATCATCGACCTTGGACCTGAAGGGGGCAACGATGGTGGCTATATAGTCTCTCAGGGCACTCCTGAAGACGTAGTAAAACAAGGTAAGGGCTACACCTCCAAGTTCCTTAAAAAATACCTATAGAAATAGGTACTACCTAAAAATGAGGATAGGGTAAAACCATCATTTTTGAGTATTGCAAGGTTGCAGATTTTAGCGTAACTTTGCACCACGAAAAATGGTTTTATCAACTAACTCATATAAAATAATAAGGAAAAATGAAAAAGACAATTGTGATTTACGGAAGTTCAACAGGAACCTGTGAGGAAATAGCTAACGACATAGCTGCTAAGTTAGGTGTCGAGGCAATAAACGTGAGCGACATGACTGCTGACGTGATAGCTGACAACGACAATCTCATTATGGGCACCTCTACATGGGGCGCTGGCGAGGTGCAGGACGACTGGTATGACGGCCTGAACGTCATTGGTTCAGCCAATATGGAGGGCAAGACGGTGGCACTGTTTGGTTGTGGCGACTCGTCTTCATACAGCGACACCTTCTGTGGTGGTATGGCTGAGATATATAATGCTGTGAAGGAGAAAGGTGCCAACGTAATAGGTATGGTTGACGACAGCGACTATACTTACGACGACTCTGAGGCTGTAATTGATGGCAAGTTCGTTGGTCTGGCACTTGACAATGACAATGAGCAACACAAGACAGCTTCACGCATAGAGGCATGGATAAAGAACCTTAACCTTTGATTTTTTTTCAAAACATCATGACCCACATGTCAACACTCAATCAGGGCGTAAAAGGCGGAGCCATGCGCGTGCTGATGAATCATATCTACGAATATAAGAAAGGGGTGCGCCGAATGGTACTCTACACCTTCAACCAAAAATACATAAAGTATGCTGAGGAGCGCCTGGAGCATCAGGGCATAAAATATATCATGGTACCACTGGGCAATGACAGGGTCAATCTGTTCTTTGGTCGTAGCGAGTGTCTGGAGGTGGTGCGCATGATGATTGATCGTCCGCTTAATGAGCTCACACCTGAAGAAGACTTCATGCTTGGCGCCCTGTTGGGTTATGACATCAGCATGCAGTGTGAGAGGTACTGCGCGAGGAGAGGGAAGTTGACAATTGACAATTGACAATTGAACTCCGAGCTTTGCTCGCCTGAGCACCTACGGAGCGCAAGAATTGATAATTGAAGAAGTTAAAGAAGTTAAAGAACTTCTTTAACTCCTCTAACTCCTAAAAATATCACACTTTATCAAGGAGTCCGTTCTTCCAATCCTGAAGAGCGGTCTCTTTTATTTTTACGTGGAGCTTCTTGCCTGTGGCATTGAATGGTATCTGCCTTACGAAGCGATAGAAGCGTGGACGCTTGAAGTTTGCCAGTTCTGGACTCTGCTTGCAGTATTGGTCGAGCTCATCGGCTGTTATGCTGTCGTCTTTAGGCACCACATAGGCTGTTACCATCTGTCCGCGAACCTTATCGGGCACTGAGGTGACGATGCAGTCCTTGACCTTCTCATGCAGGTTGAGCACTGACTCCACCTCGGCAGGGTATATATTCTCGCCTGAAGAGATTATCATATCGTCTTTACGGCCTACGATGGTGATGTAGCCATTCTCGTCCCATGTGGCAAGGTCGTTGGTATAGATGAAGTTCTTGTAGTATTTGCGCTCTGTCTCTTGTGCGTTGTCATGATACAGATAGGGCGACTTGGCTGGTGAGGAGATGATAACCTCGCCCACGTCGAGTCCGTCTTGCTTGGCAAGGTCTTCTGGTTCGGCACGACGGTCTTCGTAAATCTTCACCACGCGAACATCATCGTCCACGCATGAACGTCCTGCACTGCCAGCATTGTCGGGCAGGTCGAACGGACGCAGGAAGGTGTTCCAGAGTGTCTCGGTGGTGCCATAGCCGTTGTAGATGTTTGGCGACAGTACTTTCTGATAACGTATGCAGGCTGCACGCTCGAGCGGACTGCCCATGGTGACGATGCCTGTGAGGGAAGAGAGGTCGTAGCCGCCCTGCTCCTGACGGTCGGCAAGTTCTTCGAGCACGGTAGGCACTCCGACTATGAATGTTATCTTGTAGCGATAGACATACTTCAGGGCTACCAGGGCATCAAACTTACCCATTATCACCATCGAAGCTCCTGCATAGAGGGCTGGACAAGGACCTGCACAGTGCAAGCCGCCACGATGGAACCAAGGGGTGGTGTTCATGGTGATGTCACGACTGCTCATAGGGAAATGAATCATGATGTCGTGGGCTGAGAGCACCTCGTTGATGCTGGTTATGCACACACCCTTTGGTCGTCCTGTGGTGCCTGAGGTATAGAGGCGCACGGTCTCGTCATATATATTATAAGGTGTAGTGATCTTAGGCTCCTCTGCTAACGCATTCTTAATAAAGTCCTGATATCCCACCACCTTCTCAGTGCTCTTCTCTATCAGTCCTATCACGCAGAGTGGCTTGTGCTTGGTGTGTCTCAGCACCATTACGGCCTCCTCACACTTCGATTCACAACATATCAGGATGGCTGGCTTCGAGTTGTCTATGTTCCACGCCATCTCGCCTGGACTCAGACGGAAATTCACAGGGCAGCACACACACTGCATCTTGTGACATGCCACATACGTAAACACAAACTCAGGGCAGTTCAGCATCTGAATCATTATCACGTCGCCCTTCTTCACACCAGCCTCCATAAAGGCGTTACACAGACGGTTCACCTCTTGGTTAACCTCTGCATACGTCCATTGGCGGTCGCTCTGTGGGTCCACAATAGCCTGCTTGCCCCCCAGTCGGCGCACGTTACGCATAAATCCCTCTATCCAGGTATATTGGCTCTCAAATATTTCTCTGAATGTTGCCATCTCTGTTATATTTGTCTTCTTTTCTGCAAAATTACTCCCTTACTTCTTATGTATAATAATAAACGTTTCAGTAAAAAACCGAAACGTCGTTTTCCGCTACCCAATCGTCAGCGTTTTGCACACACTTATTGGGGTGTGTGCAACGATTCCAACCAGTTATGCACATTACGTTTATTGTCACGACTGATAACGATGACAGGATTCTTCACTCCCTCCTTGAGTATGAGACGTTCCTTGCCGTTTATGTCGCGCTCAAAGCCCTCCACCTCAGTGAGCGGTACTATATACTTACGGTTCACGCGCATGAACTTACGGGGATTAAGCTGCTCAGCTATCGTGGTGAGTGTCATGTCTATATCGTATGATGTACCATCGTGCAACACTATATACGTATTCTTATTCTCTGATACTATATAGCGCACCTCTCCCACACCCACTATCTTTTCGCCCTTGAAGGTGTTCACCATTATTCGTTCCCTGTACTTAGTGTCCTCAGCCTGTCTCAGTTTACGCTTCAGTCGCTCATTCTCCTTTTCCAGTTCCCTAATTCGTGCTATAGCTTGCTCCAGTTCCAAAATACATCATTTCTTTATTACTGCACTGCAAAATTATAAAAAAAATCCGAAATATCACACATTTCTCAAAAAAATCTCACTTTTTGTGCAGATAATCAAATTTCTTTTATTGATGTGCTATCCTATCAGCTTCTGAATTTGCTTGTCAGTGGCATGAGGCAGCAGTTGTCTAAAGTGCTCAGCAATAAGACTGTACGATTCCTCTGCTGTATGATCAGTTTGACACTTCTTGGGTGCCAGAAGCTCCTCAGGAGTTGTGAGCAACGACCATCCCCAACCGTATTCATTGCCATGCCTGTCATGGGGATATACAAAGTCCTCTGTCACTATGTAACAACCCATCTGCAGTCGAGTGATGTAACTGTCAAACTTGCTACGCATTTTTGTGCCGTCAAAACCGCATAGGGCTCTTAGCTCACGTGTTATAGCGCTACCTTCAGCTTTCAGGGTCTGTAGTATGGTGTCTTCTATTGAACCCTCCTGAGGTAGTGGATGTTTGCTCCTGCGGTAGTTGTAGAAGTCAGGCCACCACTTCATGCTTATGAACCCCGCCTTGTTGTTGAAAAACTTGCCATATACACATCCTCCCTCAGTCACTATGGGACCTTTCCACTTCCACAATGGCCAGTCCCATCCTCCCTCAGGAAATACTACATATCGGCAATCGTCAGCAACCACCTCTTCTGCTGAATAGCCCACGACCCCACTGTTCAGCAGAGGCAGGAATCCCACCTGCTGAATGTATTCTATCAGTCCAGCTGCTGAATATATCTCTTCTTGCATAAAACTTTAATCATCACTTTAATATTGCAGGGTACAAAATTACTCATTCGAATAATTCTTTGTTACCATATCATAGTACACGGCTTCGAGTTCCTGAAGGGTTAGGCTCTCCAGTGAATGCTCTATTTTGCGTATCAGCTCCTCACGGCGATACTCATCTGACTGTCCGAATCTGTTTGAAAATGCCATAGTCTATAGTTATTCTATAATTTGATTCCGTATTTCACTATTCGCCCCTCCATCATTCCTTCAGGCATGAAACGAAGGAGTGTTTCCGTAATGGTATTGAGCATGCGCTGGCGAATGTAGCCATCGCGGATGTAGAGCGACACACGACGCTGTGAGAGATAATCGCCCTCTATACGGCGCACGTTTTCTCGTTGGCTGTCAGAGAGGAATGGCAAATGCATTTCTGGGATGATGGTGAAGCCGCCATTCTCATCGACTATGCGGATAAGTGTCTCGATGCATTCCACACTGCTCGGCTGCCTTGGCAAAGTTGCGCTGACGGTCAATGGCTACTATGTATTTCAGTTGTTGTAGGGTCATGACTACCTTTGATGATAGATATCTTCGATGCAAAGATAGATAAAATAATTTGTTTATCTATCATTTTATTCGTAATTTTGCACCTAAATTAAAGAAATAAGTACTTTTATGGAGCAGAACGATAAGAAAAAGAAGAATTTCCATCGCCACTTTGCCACTCCAGGTATGAACCTCTATTGGATTATCATCGCCTACATCATCATAGGGTGGTTTTATCCTGTCATAGGACTCATAGCGCTCATCTGCATGATAGGCCCTGTGCTAACCTCCATTTGGCGAGGCCGCTTCTGGTGTGGCAACGTCTGTCCGCGAGGTAATCTGTATGACCGTCTGCTATCAAAGTACTCACCCCACAAGCCGATACCTCAGTTTGTGCGCACCTTCGGCTTCCGCTTGTTTATGGTGTTCTTCATCTTCACCATGTTTGGCATGCAGTTGACACTCACCGTTCCTTGGAACGAGGGAGGCTTAGCTATGTGGAGCGGCATAGGCAGAGTATTCTGGACTATCATCGTGATGACCACCATAGTCGGCATCACCCTTTCCTTCATCTATGCCCCTCGCACCTGGTGCTCATTCTGTCCTATGGGAACCCTCTCATCATGGGTGGCTCCACGTAAGCAGCCACTGCCTAAGCCTTATACAGCCATTCACGTTGGTGCTACCTGTCAGATGAAGTGCAAGAGCTGTGCCCGTGTTTGCCCAATGCAGCTCACACCCTACGACAGCCGTGGCCAGGAGTCAGGCTACCTGCATCCCGACTGCTTGAAGTGCGCCAAGTGCACTTTGGCATGCCCCACAAAGATTATGTCACTTAGAAAATAAGCTTTCACCTTGCAGTATAAATCGGCTATGGCTGTGGGAAAGGCTGAGATGGTGACAGACAGAGAAGAGAAGATTGAAGCGCTAAGAGCAATTTGTCAGCGTTTCTTGCCCAAACACATGGATGCCTTCGACGACGCCATAGCACGTAGTCTGGAAAGGACAGCTGTGGTAAAAATCACCCTGACAGCACCTCCTACAGGTAAGCGTAAGCAGTATGACAAACAAGGCGAGGAAATGAAATGGCAAAGAATGGAATGAGCAGAATAGAGCGTGAAAAGCAGACCGTCCGAAGGATGATTGAGCTATACTGTCGTCATCGCCTCAAACAGGACACCATACCAGAGGAATATCAGCATCTGGCAGACTTTGCCTGTCGACGTCTCGACCATTGTAAATATGGCGAGCATAAGACAGCGTGCAAGGATTGCCCTACGCACTGCTATGCCCCCAAGCAACGAGAGCAGATTCGTGAGGTTATGAGCTGGGTAGGACCTAGGATGATATTCTATTCACCTATAGAAACTATTAGGCATCTCTTGAACAAATAGATGCCGCCAATAATGCATATTTGCTAAACCTTCGTGCTTCTTGCCAACGTGGGAAATAGCGATCCATCAGGGCATAGAAGTGCTCATTGTGACGTGGCTCTATCAAGTGGCACAGCTCATGCACCACTACGTGTTCTATGCACCATTCAGGTAGTAACAACAGGTAGAGAGAGAAACTTATGCTGCGTTTCTTGATGTTGCACACCCCCCAACGTGATGTCATCGCCTTGTAACCTATTGCAGAAGGACGTTTGCCTATCATTGCAGAGTATTTTTCAACCATAGGTTCCACGATGCTACTCAATTTCATAACAGCATCATTCACCTGTTCACGAGTGTTCAATTGCAGTTGATTGTAGAAATCACCCCTTTGCTGTTGTCTTTCAATAGTCTTTTGGTGTGCTTTTTCTATCCAGTTGCGATGTTCTTCTACGAACTTCTCCACCTTGCTTCTGGGCATACCGATAGGAGCCGACACATGCACATCGCCATTCTTCACTATGCGCATTGATAGTCTGCTTGTCCTTCTGTATGTAATCTCTATTTTCATTCCACCACCACTGCGGTACCACTGGTGGCAACCATCAGCATGGAGTTTTTCTCGCCGATAGTTTCGTAGTCGATGTCGATGCCCACTACCGCATTGGCGCCTAGTTCCTCAGCCCTTTCCTGCATCTCTTGGAGCGAGGTGTCTTTTGCCTCACGCAGCACCTTCTCATAGCTACCTGAGCGACCACCTACGAAGTCACGAATCCCAGCCAGAAAGTCCTTAAAGAAATTGGCTCCTATTATTGTTTCTCCTGTCACCACTCCCTTATATTCCTTTATGGAGCGTCCCTCAATCATTGGTGTTGTTGTTAGTATCATATCCCTTCAGTTTTAGTCTCCTTTATCTTCTACAAAGGTACAAAAAAAAATGCAAATAACAAAATAAATTCTTTTATTTTTTCTGATTAATTTTGTAAAAATTGTTACTTTTGTTACTTTTGTTACATCCTTATTTTTTGAAGAGGGAGGAAGGGTGGGCTTATGAAGAAGCAGACTTAAAATTGAAAGTTCTTGTTGC
>JAZLBU010000078.1:0-9821 GCA_045613845.1 Prevotella sp.
TACCCATACGTTCAGTTGGGCATCGTACTCATATTCGTGGTCATCGCCATCTTTGCCTTGCTCACATCCAAAAAGGCTGAACAAAACAAAGTGTGGGTGGGACTCTCAAAGGAAACGGCTCACCAGCTGGGCACTCCTATCTCCAGTCTTATGGCATGGACGGAGATATTGAGGGAGCAGTATCCTAATGATGAACTGATACCTGAGATGGACAAGGATGTGAAGCGTCTGCAACTCATAGCCGACCGTTTCTCAAAGATTGGTTCGGCACCTGAACGCAAGGACACCAACCTCATGGAACTTCTGGAACATGTGGTGGAATATATGGGACGACGCACCTCCAACAAGGTTCAGATTACCACCGCCCTGGCTTCTGAGGGGGCTATGGTATATGCCAATGCCCAATTGCTGGAATGGGTTTTTGAAAACCTATGCAAGAATGCTGTAGACGCGATGGGCGGTGTGGGTAGCATACATATCTCAACCCAGACGCTCGCCAACAAGGTGCTGATTGACGTAAAAGATACAGGCAAGGGCATTGAGCACAAAAATATCAACAATGTGTTCCGTCCTGGTTTCACCACAAAAAAACGTGGATGGGGCTTGGGACTGTCCTTGGCCAAACGTATCATAGAAGAATACCACAACGGCAAAATCTTCGTGCTCAACTCCGAATTGGGCAAGGGTACCACCTTCCGCATCGAACTAATGCGCTCACAACAGTAAACATTATTCGCTTCGCTCATCGAGCAAGCTGTCAACCTTCAACTTTCAACTATTAATTGTGTCAACAATAATTTATCCATCACCGATTTTCGGTCCTGTGCACTCTCGCCGACTTGGCGTATCGCTTGGTGTTAATCTGATGCCTGGCGATGGCAAGGTTTGTTCTTTTGACTGCATATATTGCGAATGTGGATTCAACAAAGACTTCAAACCGAGAAGCAAGCGCCCCACCCGTCAAGAGGTAAAGGAAGCCCTTGCCAAGGTGCTCATGCAACGTCACAGCGAGGGACTGCAGCTTGACGTCATCACCTTTGCTGGTAATGGCGAACCCACTGCCCATCCTGATTTTGCTGATATCATCGACGATACCATTGAGATAAGAAACAAATATTTCCCTGAGGCTAAGATTTCAGTGCTCAGCAATGCCACTTTCATCAATCGAACTGACGTTCATGACGCCCTGATGAAGGTTGACAATAACATACAGAAACTCGATACGGTCAATGCCCTATATATAAATAAGGTGGACAGACCCACTTCACCATCATACGATGTGGATGAGATAATAGCCCACCTGAAACGCTTCAATGGCCACGTCATCATCCAGACCCTGTTTATGAAGGGCATATACAATGGAGAATCGGTTGACAACACAGACGAAACGTTCATACTACCTTGGCTCAGCGCCTTAAAGGAAATCAGGCCTCAACAGGTGATGATATACACCATAGACCGTGAAACCCCTGCTCAGGGACTGAAAAAGGCTGAACCCTCTGTGCTTGACTCCATCAAACTCATGGTAGAAGAACTCGGCATCCCTTGCTCAGCAAGTTATTAGATTATAGGTGACAGATTATAGATTATAGATAACATTTTAGATAGTAGATTATCATGAAACAGAAAACTAAAGCAGGTATCATAGGCATCATCCTCACCACAGGTCTATCACTGTTGTGCGGTTTGGCTTATGCTCTCAACCAGAAAATCAACGGCATCGATTTCGACAACTATAAAGAAGAAGACAAATTCTGATGAAATATTCCATAGACCAGATTGTCACACTCATCGGAGCAAGACGCATAGGCAGTGCTGAGGGGAACATCTCTTTCCTTCTCACTGACAGTCGCTCTCTGTCTTTCCCTGAGGAGACTCTCTTTTTCGCCCTGCGTACTAAACGCAACGACGGTCATAAGTATATTGAAGAACTTTATAATCGTGGAGTGCGCAATTTTGTTGTTGACACTCCTCAACCTGAATACGAAGGTGCCAATTTCCTTGTAGTGAAAGACACCCTCGCCGCCCTTCAGCGACTTGCTGAGCGTCATCGCGACGAATTCAACATCCCCGTTGTAGGCATCACTGGCAGCAATGGCAAGACTATGGTTAAGGAGTGGCTTTACCAACTGCTCTCGCCATCCATCAATGTCACTCGTTCTCCACGCAGCTATAACTCACAGATTGGCGTTCCCCTCTCTGTATGGATGCTCAATGAAGACAGCGAGGTGGCTCTCTTTGAGGCTGGCATAAGCGAACCCTACGAGATGCGCCGACTCACAAACATCATACAACCCACTATCGGAATTTTCACCTCTCTCGGTCAGGCTCATCAGGAGAATTTCCACTCTATGGAGGAGAAATGTCGTGAGAAGTTTGAACTCTTTGCCAACTGCAAGGCTCTCATCTATCCTGCCGATAACGACATAGTGTTCAGGGTGTTGCGCAAGAGCGATTTCAAGGGCGAAAAACTCAGTTGGTCAACAACTGACAGTAATGCTACCTTCTATGTTCGTGGCATTGAGAAGACTGAATCATCTACCACTATCTCATATACCTATAAGGATGTTGAGGGGTCTTACAAACTCAACTACATTAGCGAGGCTTCGATAGAAAATTCCATCACTTGTGCTGTAGCAGCCCTTCACCTCGGACTCACTCCTGAGGAACTGGCTGACCGCATAGCAGCCCTCGAACCTGTTGCTATGCGCCTCGAAGTGAAGGTGGGGCGTAATGGTTGTACTCTCATCAACGACTCCTACAACTCAGACCTTGCCAGTCTCGACATAGCACTCGACTTCATGCATCGCCGTCCTGACGAGAAGGGACGCAAACATACCCTCATTCTCAGCGATATAGAGCAGAGTGGCATGACTGATCGCACGCTCTACCGTCAGGTTTCTGACCTCGCCATCAGTCGTGGTGTGGAACGTTTTATCGGCATCGGTCCTGCACTCAAAGAGAATGCCAACCTCATCAAGATAGACAATAGCAGTTTCTATGATGACACCGAGTCGTTCCTTGAAAGCAGCGACTTCGAGACTCTTCACGATGAGGTGATACTCATCAAGGGTGCACGTCATTTCTCTTTCGATTCCATAACAGAGCAATTGGTGGAGAAAGTGCATGAAACCATTCTTGAGGTCAACCTCTCTGCTGTGGTGGCAAACCTCAATTGGTATCGTCAGCACATGAAACCTGAAACAAAACTCGTGTGCATGATTAAGGCTGACGGATATGGCGCTGGTGCTGTTGAGATAGCTAAGACGCTGCAAGACCACCGTGTTGACTATCTTGCTGTTGCCGTTGCCGATGAAGGTGTGGCACTACGCAAGGCTGGCATCACTTCCAACATCATGATTATGAATCCTGAGATGACGGCCTTCAAGACCATGTTCGACTACGATCTGGAACCTGAGGTCTATTCTTTCCGTCTGCTTGATGCCCTGCGCCATGCTGCACGTAAGGAGGGTATCACAGGTTTGCCTATACATATCAAACTCGATACTGGCATGCATCGCTTGGGCTTCCACCCTATCGACGATATGCCACGCCTTGTGGAATATCTCAAACACCAGAACGCACTCATTCCACGCTCCGTTTTCTCACATTTCGTGGGTAGCGACGATGATGGTTTTGACGACTTTTCTCAGCAGCAGTACGACCTTTACCTCAAGGGCGCTGATGCTCTGCAGAAAGCATTCTCGCATCATATCATTCGCCACATGTGTAACAGTGCTGGCATAGAGCATTTCCCTGAGCGTCAGATGGATATGTGTCGTCTGGGACTTGGACTGTATGGCATCAATCCACGCAATAACAAGATGCTCAGCAATGTTTCATCGCTTAAGACCACCATCCTGCAGATGCGCAATGTGAAGGCTGGCGATAGCGTAGGCTACTCTCGCCGCACTATTCTTGATAAGGATAGTGTCATAGCAGCCATTCCTATAGGTTATGCCGACGGACTCAACCGTCATCTTGGCAACCGCAAGGGCTACTGCCTGGTCAATGGCAAGAAGGCTGAATATGTGGGCAATATCTGTATGGATGTATGCATGATTGATGTCACAGGCATCAACTGTAAGGAAGGTGACAGCGTTGAGATATTCGGCAACAACCTGCCAATCACCGAACTCTCAGAACGTCTCGACACCATACCTTATGAGATGCTCACTGGTGTAAGTAACAGAGTGAAAAGGGTTTATTTTGAAGAGTGAATTGTTAATAAAATATAATTCTATTCCCGAAACACCTCTTCTTTCAACTTTCAACTTTCAACTTTCAACTTTTCTTTGTACCTTTGCACCCGCATTTTCAAAAATGCCGCATTCGAGGATGCCTCTCTTGCTGTAAGTGACTGGGCATTTAGATCATCCGAGATATGTGATAGTAATACAATTACTCATTACAGTCACCATTAAAGAAACACTATGTATCTTGACAACGCTAAGAAGACTGAGATCTTCACACAGTACGGCAAGTCTGCTGCTGACACAGGTTCAGCAGAGAGCCAGATTGCACTTTTCTCATTCCGCATCAAGCACCTCACAGAGCACTTGAAGAAGAATCACAAGGATTACAAGACAGCTCGTTCACTTACACAGCTCGTTGGTAAGCGTCGCGCACTTCTTGATTATCTTTACGATCGCGACATCAACCGCTATCGTGCTATTGTCAAGGCTCTCGGTCTTCGTAAGTAAGAAACCAATAGTAAATCCCGCAGAAGCAATAGCTTTTGCGGGATTTATCTTTTCTAGGGAGTAACTTCTCTAACTTCTAAGTGGCTTCAGCCACGTTAACTTCTCTAACTCCTTTAACTTCTTTAACTCCTCTAACTCCTAAAAATAAATGTACCTTTTCACCTCAGAATCAGTTTCAGAAGGTCACCCAGACAAGGTGGCTGACCAGATTAGTGATGCCCTACTCGACCAGTTTTTGGCTTATGACGACAAGTCGCATTGCGCCATAGAATCATTCGTCACCACTGGACAGGTGGTGCTAATGGGCGAAGTGAAGTCTGAAGCCTACATCGACCTCCAAACCATAGCCCGCAAAACCATCAACTCCATCGGCTACACTAAGTCCGAGTATCAGTTTGACGGCGACTCTTGTGGCATTCTCTCAGCCATTCACGAACAGAGCACCGATATCGACATGGGTGTCTCTCGTGAGGTGGAGGAAGAGCAGGGAGCTGGTGACCAGGGTATGATGTTTGGTTATGCCACTAACGAGACAGACCGTTATATCCCTGTTTCGCTCGACCTTTCCCATCTGCTTATGAAAACCCTTGCCGAGATACGCAAGGAAGGTAAGGTTATGACTTATCTGCGCCCAGACTCCAAGTCGCAGGTAACCATAGAGTATAGCGACGACAACATTCCTCAGCGCATCGACACTATCGTTGTCTCTACCCAGCATGATGATTTCGATGAGGACAAGAAGATGCTTGCCAAAATTGAGGATGATGTGAAGAATATACTTATTCCACGTGTCAAGGCTAAGTTGAAAGACCCAAAGATTTTGGCGCTCTTCAATGACAATATCAAGTACCTCGTCAATCCTACAGGTAAGTTCGTAATCGGCGGACCTCATGGCGACACAGGTCTTACGGGCCGTAAGATTATCGTTGACACTTATGGAGGTCGTGGTGCTCATGGTGGTGGCGCCTTCTCTGGCAAAGACTCATCAAAGGTTGACCGCAGTGCTGCCTATGCCGCTCGCTATGTTGCCAAGAATCTAGTGGCAGCAGGCGTCAGCAGCGAGATTCTCGTCCAACTCAGCTATGCCATCGGCAAGGCTGAACCTGTGAGCATCTATGTCAACACCTATGGCAAGAGCAATGTGAATATGACTGACGGCGAGATTGCTGAGAAACTCAACAGCCTCTTCGATTTCCGTCCTAAGGCTATCGAGCGCACACTCAAACTGCGCCAGCCTATCTATCGCGAAACAGCTGCCTATGGCCACATGGGACGCAATCCTAAGACCATCACCAAGGTCTTCACCTCTGCCTACCACCCTACCAAGGAGATGCAGGTGGAACTTTTCACATGGGAAAAACTCAACCTCGTCGATAAGTTCAAGAAAGCATTCGCACTCTAAGTCGTGTCTGACAGTATCGACATATACCAGAACTTCTTTTCTGTCACATCGCGTATGTGGCACGATGGTGTGTCGCTGAAGGCACTTGGCGAGTCGGGCGAACTCATCAACACCCCCTTGCAGCATGACAGTTGGGCAAACCTCGTCATGATTATCTTCCTCACCCTCTCAGTGATGATGATTATCAAGGCTCGTAAATATCTCAGCTATAAGTTACACAGTCTAACACGTCGTCCGCAACTTAACTCCACCTCCCTTTTCGAAGCATCCAAGAAGGCATCCTACCTTACATACTTCATTTATCAGGGTTCCTTCGTAGCGTCATTGCTCTGTTATGCTTACGTTACAGAAACTGGAGCACTGCCTTTGGCTGATGATGGCATGCGTTATCTTGCCCTCGCACTCTTTGCCCTCGCCTTCCTTGGCTATCTTGCCACCAAAAAATGGGCCATGCTGATTACCAACGCCATATTCTTTGACCGTGATCAGCGTAAGATGAGCAATATGGAGCGCCATTTCTTTCTCGCCGTGGAGTGTGCCTACCTCATACCAGCGGCTTTGGCATATATGTACCTCGGCTGTAGTGCTGAAAATAGCATTTTTATTGCCCTTGTGATGATAATTATCTCAAAAACATGCAGTTTCTACAAGCTATATCTCATCTTTTTCAGTAAAAATAGCCGTTTTTTGCGTTTTTTTTTGTACCTTTGCACCCTCGAAGCGATACCAGTCGCTATTTTAATAGGTATTTTAGGATTTATAACTCACACACTTAGCACTAACTTTTAGGATTAACGATGGTAAAAAAGATTCTCGTATCACAACCCGAACCAACAAGCACTAATTCTCCATACTACGAGATAGCCAAGCAGTTTGATGTAGAACTGGTTTTCCGTCCTTTTATCAAGGTTGAAGGAATCACAGCACAGGAGTTTCGTCAGCAGAAGGTGAACATAGCCAACTATACGGCAATAGTTTTCACCTCTCGCCATGCCATCGACCATTTCTTTGGACTCGCTAAGGATATGCGTATCACCATGCCTGAGACTACCAAGTATTTCTGCATCACAGAGACCATAGCACTCTATATTCAGAAGTACGCTCCTTATCGCAAACGTAAGATTTTCTTTGGCACAACAGGCAAGATTGACGACCTCATTCCTGCTATGGTTAAGCATAAGAACGAGAAATACCTTGTACCTATGAGCAGTGTGGCTAACGACTCCATCAGCAAACTCCTCGACTCTAAGGAACTCAACCATACCGAGTGTGTGATGTATCGCACCGTGAGCAACGATTTCAATGAGGAAGAGAAGAAGAACTTCGACTATGATATGGCTCTCTTCTTCTCACCTGCAGGCATCAAGGCACTCAAGGAGAATTTCCCTAAAATGACGTCTGGCGACCTACAGATAGGCACCTTTGGTCCTTCTACTGCTAAGGCAGCACGTGATGCAGGCTTTGAACTCAACCTCGAAGCTCCCACAGAGCGCTATCCCTCTATGACGGGAGCCCTGCGCCATTTCCTTCAAGAGTTGGAAGACTAATGGGCCTCCACACCAATACATTACCAAAGAGTGAGCGGCTATGCAGCCACCACCTCATCGACAGACTGTTTGAGCCTGGCATGGGCAGCAAGAGTTTCTCTGCTTTCCCCCTGCGTGTAGTCTATCGCCTCGTCACCCCCGAGCAGAGCACCAACAGCTTACTCATCTCCGTTCCCAAACGTCAGTTTAAGCATGCTGTTGACCGCAACCACGTCAAACGTCAGATTCGCGAAGCTTACCGCACCAACAAAGAACTGCTTCAACTGCCTGAGGGCACCACAGCCAACATGGCCTTCATCTGGCTCGATAATAAGCACTATCCCACCCATGTGGTAGCTGGTCGAGTGCGTAACCTCTTGCAACGTATCACCGAGTCATGCGCAAAATCCTGACAGCCCTGCTACTGATGCCTATAGCGTTCTACCAAACCTGCATCAGTCCCTTCACTCCCCCATCGTGCCGCTTCACACCCACTTGCTCACAATATGCCAAGGAAGCTATTATCAAGCACGGTCCGCTGCGGGGCTTATGGCTCGCCATCAAGCGACTGCTAAGATGCCACCCCTGGGGAGGCTCAGGCTACGACCCAGTGCCCTGATTGGTTCATAGTTACGAGTGAGGCACTCATGTATTGTCTTTAACTTCTAAGTGGCTTTAGCCACGTTAACTTCTATAACTCCTTTAACTCCTCAAAAATATATGAAAAATTTCATCGAAGAACTCAAATGGCGCGGCATGCTGGCACAAATCATGCCTGGCGCAGAAGAACTGTTACAGAAAGAGATGGTAACAGCATACCTCGGCACCGACCCTACTGCCGACTCACTCCACATTGGTCACCTCTGTGGCATCATGATGCTGCGTCACTTGCAGCAGTGTGGCCATAAGCCTATCATCCTCGTCGGAGGTGCTACAGGCATGATTGGCGACCCTTCAGGCAAGTCACAGGAGCGCAACCTGCTTGACTCTGAAACTCTCTACCACAATCAGGAGTGCATCAAGAAACAGGTGTCTAAGTTCCTCGATTTCGACTCTAAGGAGGCTAATGCTGCTGAGATGGTCAACAACTACGACTGGATGAAGGACTTCACCTTCCTCGATTTCGCACGCACCGTGGGTAAGCACATCACCGTCAACTATATGATGGCTAAAGACTCCGTGCAGCAACGCCTCAACGGCACCGCACGCGACGGACTCTCCTTCACCGAGTTCACCTACCAGCTCCTGCAGGGCTATGACTTCCTGCACCTCTACCAGACCAAGAACTGCAAGATGCAGCTCGGCGGTAATGACCAGTGGGGCAACATGACCACGGGCACCGAACTCATACGTCGCACGCTGGGCAACGACCAGGAGGCATACGCCCTCACCTGCCCACTCATCACAAAGGCTGACGGCAAGAAGTTCGGCAAGACTGAGAGCGGCAATATCTGGCTCGACCGTCAGCGCACCTCACCATACAAGTTCTATCAGTTCTGGCTCAACGTCAGTGACGACGACGCAGAGAAGTACATCAAGATATTCACAAGCCTCGACAAGGCAACCATCGATGCCCTCACCGAAGAGCACAAGCAGGATCCAGGACGCCGCATACTGCAGAAGCGCCTCGCAGAGGAAGTAACAGTGCTCGTTCACTCTCAGGCAGACCTCGACGCAGCAATCGAGGCATCAGGCATACTCTTCGGCAAGTCAACGAAGGAAAACCTTGAGAAACTTGATGAGCAGACATTCCTCGACGTATTCGAGGGTGTAGAGACCTTCGCTATCAGCAAGGACCTGCTCGGACAGCCAGCCATCGAACTGCTCACACGCGATGACTGCAAGGTGTTCCCCTCAAAGGGCGAGATGCGCAAGATGGTACAGGGCGGCGGCGTCTCCATCAACAAGGAGAAACTCACCGACCAGAACCGTCCACTCACCTCTGACGATCTCATAGCAGGCAAATACATCCTCGCACAGCGTGGCAAGAAGAATTATTACCTCATAACGGTTAAATAATTGAAAAAAGTTAACGTTAACGTTCCCGTTCCCGTTATTTTTTCGTACCTTTGCAGTCGAAATCGCAAAAATAGCTTTGCGTTCCAATCCCCCTCCTTCTAGGGAGGGGTTAGGGGTAGGCTAATTGTCCTATGGTGTAATGATAGCACAACAGGTTTTGGTTCTGTTTGT
>JAZLBU010000079.1:0-8996 GCA_045613845.1 Prevotella sp.
CCAAGATAAGCATGTAGAAAGCACACGGTTTCACCGTTTGGACGAGGGTTCGAATCCCTCCAGCTCCACAATATGAAACAAGTAACTTTTCAAACATCAGGAACATGCTCTAAGTGCATCAACTTTGAACTGGACGAAGACCGTCGTCTTCACAACGTTCAGTTCATTGGGGGCTGTCCTGGAAACACCCAAGGCCTTTCCCACTTGGTGGAAGGAATGAAAGCAGAAGATGTCATCACCCGACTGAAGAACATCAAATGCGGAGCAAAACCCACCTCATGCCCCGATCAGTTAGCACAGGCACTGGAAAACGAAATCCAATAATCATGTAGCAAGGGAGCGCTGTTGCTCAGCTGTGAGTTTCAGTATCTGGTCATTTGACCATTTTGACAACGGAGTTCAGTTCAGCAGGTTATGCTGAACTGAAGATGAATAAAAATAAAGGGTGACTTATAAGTTGCAAGGGAGATTACTCCTCGAAGTAGCCAAAGGAGGCGATCTGCATGAACATGCGCTCGATGTAGTCGCGTGAGGTGTCAGACCAACTGAAGCCGAGGCGATGGAGCACTGAGCAGGTGTAGTGGTTATCACGTTCGATGATGACCGCTTTCTTGCCGTGTGCCATATCGTCGTAGGCGAGGATGGCAGAGAGCATGGCTGCTTTCTCAGGATCGTGACTCACTCGCTCGATGGCGCTGAGGTACTCTTCGTTCTCGACGAAGCGTACGTTGCTACCTACCTTAGTGAGTAATCGGAGTATGTCGCCCAGGAGTTCGGTATGGTTATTGAACGGCTGGAAGACATTACACTCGCGAGGGGTGGTGGCAAGGAGTACTACGGCACGGGCTGTCTCGTCGATTGGCGACATCTCAGTGAGGGAGTCGTAGTCGTCATAAGGACAGCATCCGAGCATGCTATAAATCTTGAGGCGACCCATATAGCTGTTGGAACGGAAATTGGCCTGGAACTCACCGTCATAGCTACGAGCGGCAAGGTTGCCCACGCGCATAATCTTGGCATTGAGACCGTGATGGGCTATGGCATCGAGGATGAGTCGCTCGGCAAGGAACTTGGAGTGTATGTAGCGATTGTCGAGGAACTGTCCGAAGTAGAGCTTCTGTTCGCTGAGCTTAGGCACTGGGGTGCCATCGCCACTGTCTATCCATATCTCGCCCACTGAGGTGGTGGAGATGTGTACGAGACGGGCTCCGGTCATGATGCAATACTCCACGCAACGGCGTGCTCCTCCCACGTTGACATCCTCAATGTCGGTGGACTTAGAGAAATGCTTGACGTTAGCGGCGCAGTTGAATACCGTCTCGACGGCGGAACCGTCGAGGACGGTGGTGAAATCTTGCGTGACATCGGCATTGACGACGAAGAGGCGAGTGCCGAAGAGATGGTCGAACTTCTGGGCGAAGTAATAGTAGAGCATGGTCTTGAGACGTCGCTCTGCCTCTTGCTGACTGGTTCCTCGCACCATACAGGTGATGGTGAGGGCATCAGACTGGATGAGTTCGCGAAGGACATGGATGCCGAGATAGCCTGTGGCACCTGTAAGCAGAACATGACCCAGAGGTTGTGACTCGCCCTTGAGATACATATCGATATTGTTATGAGCCAAGAGGGCATTGATGCCTGTATAGTCGAAGGTAGCGGCCTCGCTGTCGGCCTCGTCGTTGCTCTCGACACTGCCCCCCACGAACTGTGCAAGGATGCGAGGTGTGGGGTGAGTGAACACATCGCCGTATGCCACATGATAGCCATTCTTATCGGCCTCGATGATGACGCGGGTGACCATGAGCGAGGTGCCTCCGAGTTCGAAGAAGTTGTCGGTGGCTCCGACCTTATCGACTGAGAGGATGGAGGCGAAGATGTCGCAGAAGAGCTTCTCAACATCAGTGGCAGGGGCTACGTAGCTACGCTCTGCAGCCTGTATGACGGGTTCAGGCAGGGCACGACGGTTTACCTTCTGGTTCTGATTGAGCGGTATGCTGTCAATCTGCATGGTAGCAGCAGGCACCATATAAGACGGTTTGCTGCTAAGGATGAAGTCGTTGAGTGCCTTGATGTCAACCTGTTGAGGACTGACGATATAAGCAGCGATGTACTTGCCTCCGTTGGGGTAGTCGAACGCCTGCACGGTGGCATCCTCGATGCCTGGGAACTGACGAATGACGGCCTCAACCTCTTTGAGTTCGATGCGGAAACCACGAATCTTGACCTGTCCGTCGCGACGACCCACGAACTGTATGTTGCCGTCAGGAAGGTAGCGAACGATGTCGCCTGTGCGGTAAACTCTTGAAAAAGTTGAAGGTTGAAGGTTTAAAGTTGAATGTGAAATGCAGAAGGGGTTAGGGATGAATACCTCGGCAGTTTTGTCAGGACGGTTGAGGTAGCCTCGACTCACCTGGGGACCGCTTACCCATAGTTCGCCGACGGCGCCTGGGGGCAGACGGTGGCAATCCTTATCGACGATATAGAGGTGGAGATTGTCAACAGGTTTGCCGATAGGAATGTCAACCATCTCATCGTCAACACGATAGGTGGTGGTGAAGATGGTGCACTCCGTAGGGCCATAGGCATTATAGAAACCATACCCCTGAGGAGGAGCGAGCGAAGCCAGTTTCTCGCCACCTGTGGAGAGATGGTGCAGGGAGTGGTTATCCATGCTGGTAGCAAACTGATAGCCCACCTGGGTGGTCATGAAGGAATGGGTGATATGCTCACGATTGAAGTAGGCATTGAGCTCAGGCAGGGTGAGACGGATATCATCGCTAATGATATGAACCGTAGCACCACAGGTGAGAGCTGGGTACATATCCATCATGCAGGCATCAAAGCCGTATGAGGCATAGGCCGCTACGTTATTGCCAGGTTGCAGGTCGTAGTAGCGCTGATACCAATGACAGAACGCCACAAGATTGGCATGGGTGAGCTGACAACCCTTAGGCACACCAGTGGAGCCTGAGGTGTAGAGGAGGATGAATAAAGACTCACCCCCAAACCCCTCTCTGTGAGAGAGGGGAGCAGTTACCTCGGGCAAAGTATGGAAGTCGGCGAGATCAAGGACGGGGATGTTGGCTTCATGTATGTAGTCAAGCCCCTCAAGCCATTCACTCCCCTCGCCTCCAGGAGAGGGGTCGGGGGTGAGGCTTATAAGCAACTTAGCACCAGCATCCTGCATCATGAAATTGAGACGCTCAGAGGGGTAAGAGGGGTCGAGCGGTTGGTAGGCACACCCTGCCTTGAGCACTCCGAGAGAGGCTATGACCATCCACTCAGAGCGAGGGATGAGAATGGAGACAACATCCTCAATGCCCAAGCCGTTAGACAGCACATAGAGGGCTATGCGATCACTCTTCTCGTCAACCTCACGATAGGTGTAGCGATGGTCATGATACACCACAGCGAGGTTGTCAGGAGTCTCCTTGACCTGCTTAGCAAAAAGCGATACAATGGTCTGGGTGTCGTCATAAGGCACATCAGTGTCATTGAAGCTATCGAGCAGTGACTTCTGAGTATCATTGAGCAAGGAGACAGAGCGCAGAGGGGCTGAAGCATCATGAGCAAATGCCGAAGCAGCATTGCACACCGACTGAGCCAGACTCTGCATGAGGGAGGCACTGTAGAGTCCGTCGTCATACTCAATAGACACAGTGGGGTCGCCCTCGAAATCGGAGATAAAGAAAGCAATCTTGAACTTAGGAGCATTGAGTTCCATAACCTCCTCAGCTAGCACCTTCTTGCCACCCACGCGGTAGTCGCTCAATACGCCTATCTGGTAGGCAAACATTATGTCGGCCTTGAGGTCATGGTCGGCTGCTATGCGAGCGAAAGGATAGTCCTCATGGCGCAGGGTGTTCTCAAACTTCTGAGCACTCTCACGAATAAACTCGCTGATGCTCTGATTGCGCACGTTGATGCTCAGCGCCAGGGTGTTGACAAACATGCCCATGGTGTTCATCACCTTGAGATTGCTACGACCATTAGAGATGGTGGTGATGCACACCTCATCATTAGCAGCAAAACGAGAGAGGGAATAGAACACAGCTGCGAGCATGATAGCAGCAGGGGTAACACTGAGCTGTTTGGCGAGCTGTTGCACCTCATCCCACTGTATAGGGGCAGACGCCTTGCTGTTATTGCCTGGAGAATGAGGCGAAACGAGGTCAGACGGTATCTCGGTGACACCCTCGACGCATGACAGCTGTTGCCTGAAGAACTCCTTAGCATCGGCAAAGGACTGACCACTCTCAGCCTGTTGCTGTTCGATGACAAACTGTGCATAGGAACACATCTCAGGTTCTATGGCATTGCCATCAAGCAGACTACACAGTTCATGAATGAAGAGGTCATAGGAATAGCCATCGCAGATGAGATGGTGAAGGTCGCAATAGAGATAGAGCGACTCGCTGGTGCGCACTATGCAGAAGCGGAAGAGGCGATCCTTGCTGAGATTGAAAGGCTGAACAAACTCATAGCGATAAGCCTTAGCCTCAGACTCAGTCATGGTGAGCTCAGGAATATCGAATGGTTCGTTGACATCGCCCATCACCTGTACCACACCCGATTCGACGGTTTCGAAGTGCACAAACATAGCAGGATGGTTCTTGACCGCTTGCTGAACAGCCTGGCGCAAGGCATCACTGCTTACCTCAGTGGGCAGGGTGACGCAGATGGGGGTGTTATACAACGTGGAGACAGGATTCTTCATACTATCGATATACACACCCATTTGAGCATAGCTCAGTTGACATTGAGAGTTGAAGGTTGAAGGTTGAAGGTTTGAGGTTTGAGATTTGAGGTTGGAGGTTTGAGGTTGATTGTCTGATGATAGCTTAGCCTTGAGAATCTCATTCTCGATGGTTTGCATGCTACCACCATTGATAAGTTCGAGGGCATCAATCTGCACATCGAAGCGCTTGTAGATAATAGTGGCGAGTTTGATGGCAAGGATAGACGACAGACCCACATAGCACAGGTCGGTAGAAAGACCAAAGTGGTCAGTATTGAGCACATCGGAGATGATGGCCTTGAGTTCCTCTTCAAGGATATTGAGAGGAGCATCGCCAGCATCATCAGCAGCATCCTCCTCTACCCCAACTACAGGAGTAGGCAAAGCACGCTTGTCAACCTTCTGGTTCTGATTGAGCGGAATGCTATCAATCTGCATGGTAGCAGCAGGCACCATATAAGGAGGCTTGTGTTCGGCAATGAAAGCGTTAAGAGCCTTGACATCAATCTGTTTGTCGCTCACCACGTAAGCCACGATGTACTTGCCTCCGCTGGGATAGTCGAAAGCCTGCACGGTGGCCTCCTTGATGTCAGGAAACTGTCTGACAACACCCTCTACCTCTTTCAGTTCTATGCGGAAACCACGAATCTTGACCTGTCCGTCGCGACGACCCACGAACTCGATGTTGCCATCCTCACGACGACGGACGATATCGCCAGTGCGATAGACACGTCGGCCCTTCCAATCAACAAACACCTCAGCAGTGCGTTCGGGTTGGTTGAGATAACCCAGTGCCACCTGTGGACCACCAATAATCAGTTCGCCCTCGCAGCCTTCCTGCACCTCTTCACCCTGAGGGTCGATGATGTACAGTTGCACATCGTCATTAGGCATGCCGATAGGGATATTCTCCTCATTGCGGTCAACATTGTGGTGGGTGACATAGACAGTGGTCTCGGTAGGACCATAGCAGTTAGCCAGTGTGTAGCGAGGTGGGTCAAGACTGATGAGTTTCTCGCCACCAGTGCCAAGCCACTGCAGTCCTGGTATATCAGGATATTCCAACACCATCTGCGTAGCCATCTGTGTGGTCATGAAGCAGTGGGTGATGTGTTCATGCTGAATATAGTCATACATGCCAGCAAGATCGAAGCGTATGGCATCACCTATTATATATATAGCACACCCTGCCCATACACACGACCAGAGGTCCATCTGGTAGGCATCGAAGCCATAGCCAGCGTATGTGGCATAGCGTGACGAGGTGTCGAGGTGGATGCTCTTGACATGATACTTAACAAACGTCACGATATTCTCCTCGCTCAGCATGACACCCTTAGGCACACCCGTGGTGCCACTGGTGTAGAGCAGTACGAACGCCTCTGTGCCATCATAGGCAGAGGCATCGCTCCGCATATACTCACGACGTTCCTCAGGATATGACCCATCGATAGGCATAGCGGTGTAGCCAGCCTTAGCGATGGCGAGAGGCACGAGCACCATATTCTCGTCGCGAGGGACGGTGAATCCCAGCACTCTGTCGCCACATCGTGTTATATACGGAGAGTCAATGCTGTCAGTAAGTCTGTCAGCCTCGGCAAAGGTCAGTCTCTTGCTGCCTGCCACACAGAAAATATCGTTTGGGCGCTCAGCTACATGCTTTTTGAAGCGCTCCACTAAGGTGGTACACATATTGGTTGGAGGTTTGAGGTTTGAGATTTGAGGTTTAAAGGTTCAAAAGTTATTCAAAATTGAAGATGCTGATGAAGCCTGTCATTTTGAATACGTTCTTGATATCGTCGCTGACATTGCGAAGAGTGACCTGACTGCCTGAAGCCTTGGCACCCTTGAGAATGCCGAGCAAGATGCGCAGTCCGCTTGAGGCAATATATTCCAAACCATCGCAGTCGATGATAATATCTTTGCCCTCGCCATTATAGAGAGGTTTCAGAGTCTCTTCAACCTCAACAGCAGCAGCTGTATCCATATCGCCCTGCAGTGTAACAAAGAATTTTCCGTCTTTTTCGTCAATAGTAGTGTTCATAGGTTTATGAGTTTTGTTAGGGTTAGAATATTCTGATTATTTTTACGTTCGTAATGGATGTGGTCAAGCGTTTCGCGAAGCAGGAGAATGCCCAGTCCACCCACCTGACGCTCTTCGACAGGCAGGGTGATATCCACCTCACGAGATGCTGTAGGGTCGAAAGGTGTGCCTTCGTCAGTGATAGTGACCTGGATTTTCGTACCATCAGACCAGACGTGGAGCATTACATCGCCCTTGGTATTCTCAGGATAGGCATACTTCATAACATTCACCACTGCCTCCTCCACTGCCAGGCGCAACTGACGGGCATCAAAGTCGGCAATGTGGAGTTTGTCGATGACCGACTTCATGAACGAACTGAGGAGGGTAACCTGAGCAATGTCATTAGTCAGGGTGAGCGATTCAGAAAGTGTGGCATCAGACTGCTGAGGCGAGTAGCGAATGGCGAGCATGGTGATGTCGTCACTCTGCTGTGCACCAGCAACAAACTGACTGAGGTGGGAGGAAACGGTGTGGATGATATCCTCAGGATGCAATTGCTGAGCAATACACTCACGCAGGGCATCCATAGTGCGAGGCAAGCCAAACTGTCGGCGCAGGGTGTTACGAGCCTCAGTCACTCCGTCAGTATAGAGGAAGAGGGTGGTATCAGCTTCAAGGCGCACTTGCTGCACACCATACTCCACATCCTCAAAAGCACCAACAGGAAGATGAGGGATGCACTCCAGTTCATGAGGCTCAGAGGAGAGAATCACAGGATGATCATGACCAGCAGAGCAGTAATGAAGCAGGCCAGTAGGCAAATCGAGTATGCCAATAAAGAGGGTAGCAAACATGTTGGCATCATTATTGCGACAGATGGCACCATTGATGCTCTGCATGATGTGGGCAGGGTTATTCTCGTGAGCAGAGAAAGCACGGAACATAGAACTGATGACGGCCATTAGCATAGCCGATGCAGCACCCTTGCCACTGACATCGCCGATGCAGAAGAAGAGTTTGTTGTTGCTGATGTAGTAATCGTAGAGGTCGCCACCCACCTCGCGTGCAGGAAGCAAGAAGCCGTAAATCTCGACATCATCCCTGTTAAGATGCTGATGAGGCAGCATGCTCTGCTGAATCTCGTTAGCCACGCGGAGTTCGTTATCGATGCGTTTCTTCTCGGCATTGACGGCATGGAAGCGTTCCTGGTTGCGCTTGGTGCGTATGACGAGGATAGACATTATCACCAGAGAGGCAATCACCACCAGGAACAGCGTGGTGCGAACACGACGAATCTTGCCAAGGATATCACGCTCGTAGCATACCTTTACGAGTGTCCATTTGGCTGGTCCTCCCACGGAATGATAAAAAAGGTAAATGCGTTCGCCTTTCTCATCAGTCATGGTGATATAGTGATCATTATCCTTATCGTTTTTCTTAATTTCATTGATATTACCGAAGAACGGAGTGCCATCGCCCACTAACAGGTGGCCAGCTTTAGAGAACAGAAAGGTGCGAGTGGAGGGATAGACATTCTTGAAATCGATCACCGTCTTAAGACCATCGATGGCAAGGTCGGCAAAGATGACTGCCACAATGCTGTCACTATCATCATAGACAGGAGCACTGTAGGTAGTAGACAAGCGTGTGGAGTCGAAATAATCCTTATAAGGTTCGCACCAGTGTACTGTATCTCGGGTGATGGAGACGTTATAAATCTCTCTGTTGAGGTAGTCGTGCTTATCAGAGGCTACCTGCTGTTGCTTAATATTACCATCCTTATCGCGATAGGCATAAGGCTCGTACAGACGACCTTTTTCAGGATAGTAATATGGTGTGAACATTATACCAGCACCTGACATCACAGGACTATAATTCACGAGATGGGTGACCAGAGTAAACATAGAATTAGGATGATGCAGATTACGATGCACCACCCAACTGGTATTCTGCACGGCAACCTCGGCTCGCCACATGTAACTGCTCACACGCAGACTGGACACCTTGGTTTCGCGTTCGAAATACTTAATCGCAAGATCCTGGATATTACTCTGTGCAGAAAAATACATCACTCCAAGCAGTAGTTCGAGTAAGACAGCAGCAGCAATGGTGATGCTGAGGCTTAGGTTCCTTTGTACGAAACCCTTGAAAAGTTGTATAAGACGTCTTACTGCTGAACAGCTGTTGGTTTTAGTATTCATGCCATTCGAGAACTGTAATAAAATGTTTACA
>JAZLBU010000080.1:0-18131 GCA_045613845.1 Prevotella sp.
TCACCATCCTTAAACGTATCCCACAGGGCATGAAGGGCTACCAGGTCGGCAGCGGTATAAATTTCGATGGTGCCATCAAAAGCAACCAACGTCGATGATACCGATTCTCCATCCCACACTGTCGGGTCGGGGGCTTCCTGAGCATGAACGCCTGTGGCAGTCAAAGCCGTCACGAGAATTGTCAATAATATCTTTTTCATATTCTTGAACTTTTGAACTTTTGAACTTTCTTAGTACACAAACTTCACCGTTTCGTCGCCTGATGATACCAGTCCTACAGCGTTGTCTCTTGGTATGCTGAAAGTAACCTTGCCGCTCTCGTCAGCCTGCTGGCGTGCCATGACGACACCATTGACCTGATAGAGGCGCACCTGCTCATGAGGCTTGGCACCAGTCACCACGAGGCTGTTGCCCTGACGGCTGACATGCATGTGAGAACCCTTGTCACCGTTGTTGAACACTTTCTTCACAGCCGTCACTTCCGACGACGGATAGAGTGTCACTACACCGCTATTGTTGCTGCCTGAATAGATGTTTGGAGGGAGTCGCATGTAGGTATCCGTAAACGGAAACCGAATTGCCAGTGTGGCACCAACATACATCTCCTGCTTCTCTGTAACACCAGGCACGGTCAGCGTGACGTAGCCGGCTCTGTAGCTGCCATAGTCATACATACGACCGTCACCGCTCGCCAATTCGCCGTCGCTGTCGAACAGCAGTTTCTTGGTTTCGTACTTGTTGTGGTTGTCAGTGACGCTGTTGTACACTATTGAATTATAGGTATTGTCCTTCAGTCCGACGAGGATGGCAAAGTCGCCCTTCAGCGTGCGGCGAGAATAGTTACGCACGCAGATGGTAATCTTGTTGTCGCCGTTCTCGTCAACACTCTGTGCCGCTACGAAGCACTCCAGTCGCGGAAGATAGGGATAGAACACCTGGGTCTTCTGCTCATAGACAGCGTCCTCCGAATTGATGACGGCCTTGAGGCTGTTTGTACGTGCAGCACAGCGCGTCTGGAAGCGGGCATAGCTCTGTTCCTGTATGCCCAGCACATCGTCATACTTCACGGTAAGCGTGGTGTTGACACCCGTACCTATTATATATGGTATGGTGACGCGCTCCGGAGCCGAGGTTCCTGCAGGAATCGTCACATTAAGCGGATACTGCTTTCCCTCTACCGTCAGCACGCAATCGCTGATGGTAGATGTACCATAGTTATTGACGGTGACGAGCAGGTTGATTGAATCCTTGTCGCACTGGAATCCTTGGTTGTTATCGTTGTCGAACGCTACAGTGTAGTTGAAGGCGTTGCCGAAGTATGCCGGCGCCTTGTTCAGCTGCGCATTGCCCTGACCATCAGTTGCCACATAGCATACCTGTATCTTCTCGTCGCTCATATAGCCGTCGAAACCATATATCGTTGTGGCGTTATCCACGCTTACTGCAGTGATGGGTGTGCCTATGCCGAAACTGCCGTCGCGATGGGGCACCAGTCGTGAGGCTCTCAGCACTGTCTTCGTGCTGTCGTTCAGGAAGATCTTCTCGCGCCACAGCAGAGCCACATTGTTGAGCGATTTGGCCTGCAGGTCGGGCACGATGCGGAATTCTTCCACATTAGCGCCGTTGAGCGTCAGCGAGGTGTTGATACCCTGCTTGTCCTTGCCGTCCATGCCGACGCTCTTCACGCGGAAGCACTGAGTGCTGGTTGCCGTATCGGTCACAGCTACCCAAACCAGCACGTTGTTGTCGCCTATGCGTCGGAGTTGCATCATGTCGTCAGTGTATCCCATCTGTTGGGTGGTGACTGAATTCTGAGCATCGACTGTTATGCAATAGTTCTCGGATGCCATATCCCTACCCTCGCGGCGTACGATGATGAAGGCTGTCTGTCCGTCGTAGCTGACGCGGTAGTCTTTCAGTCGGAAGTTCTCGTCCACGGCCTGTATCGGTATGGGTGCCGACCACGTCTCGTTACCGTCGAAGCGCGACATCATCAGCTGGCCAGTCATCACGATGTCAGCCAACTGTACGGTATCTTCCGGTGCCACCCAACTGCCTTTCTGGAAATTGCCCTCCTGCCAGATGGCAACACCTCTGCCGTCGTCGGCCAGTGCCACGCGTGGCTTGAAGGATGTCGTTTCGGCCGAACTGTATATGGGCTTAGGACTGTACCACTTCGTACCAGCGTTCTTCTTCGTGTAATAGACATCATATACGCGGCTGGCGCGGTTGATCGTCTCGTCCAAATGCAGACTGTCCTCAAGGTCTTCCTTGGAAACCTGAGCCGTGGCTTGTTCCAAAACCACGAGGTCGATGCCAGGAATGGAGGCTGCATCATAGTCGGTACATCCGCCTATGCGGAAGTCGGAGATGGTCTGCGGATTGCCTGTCATACCCACATCGACGGTGTATTCGTTAGGATTGTCATGGCGGCTCTGATATACGATGCTGTCACCTCCTGCCAGGAATTTCACAGGCTGTGAGAAGTCCACACTGCTGGTCACCATGTCGCCAGGCAGAGAGGCGGGAGCGGGTTGTTCGTCGGGGTCGGCATCGTCGCTCAGATAATATACAAAGTTTTTATGGAACGGATTCTTGTAGCTCTTCGGCTTGATGAGTCGCTGCTCAGCCTCCAGATTGCCGATTTCCCATTCGTCGTGCTTGCTCCAGAAGAGGAGTTTTACTTTGTAGTAGGCTCCCAGTCCGGCAAACCAACTCCAGGCACTGCCTGAGAATGGGTTGCGGAAGTCCAGTCGGCTGCCTCCGGCATACTTAAAGGTGACACCCGCCCCGGTCTTGAGTCCCAGTTCGGCCCCGGCAAGGATGATGTCCAAATCCATACCCATCTTGAAGGCCAGATAAACCTGACCCATGAACTTGAAGGCGAGGATATGGTTCTTCAGCGGATTGCCCCACCCCTGTTCCTTCGTGTTGTCGAAGGCGAAGAGTCCGGTGGCGATATTCAGGCGTGCGCCACAGCCTCCTTCAAACGAAGTGCCTCCGAGCATGTCGAATATGGTGGTCAGCTTGGTCTTTTTCATAAAACCATAGAAGTCGTCCACCAGTGGAACACCGCCAGCCAAATCGCCAAGGGCTTTGAGCATCTTCAGATAGTCCAGTCCGAACTTGGCCGAGATGTTGAGCTCAGCACGCAGGCTGGCCTCGTCGAGCCACTGCATACCCGTGAGCCACTGCTTCCAGTCGTTGCCTTTCAGGGTCATAGGCAGGCTGTATTGCGAATATAGCTCAGCGAAGGCGTTGAAGGCGGCGCTCTTGTTCAAGAGTGCATAGGGGTCGCCTTTGAAGTTCTTGGGGGTTGCTCCCAATTGTACCAGGGCTGGCGTCGCATCTGTGCTGTTGTTGCCATAGTCGTCCCACGACCCCATGCGTACAGAGTACTCCTGGGTCTTGCTCAACGGCTTCATGTTGCTCTCTTTTTTGATGAGGTCATACTCGTAGCCTACGCCGACGGCCATGAAGAAACTCAGCTTCTTGGCCTTGAAGAAATCGACATCCACACCAATACGTATATAGAATGGTGGTTCCAACGGAATTTTGAAACTCAGCTGCGTCACTGCACTGGGAGCCACTTTTGTCACCCATCCGCTGGCTTCGTCGCCGGCATCCTCGCCGCTCAGACGTTCTTTAGCTACTTCCTCGGCATCTTTAGCCAGCTTCTCCAGGTCGATATACCTATTATACAATATGGGGAGCTGTCGCACTTCCGTGCCGTCAAAGGCGATGGCCGGACGTCCCGACTTCTCGATAGGGATGTATTCGCGCAGGTCGAAGGTGGCGGTCCAGTAGTTGTAGTCATACAGCGCGTGGTGTATCAGCGTCGTGTCACTCTCCAGCGTCTCCTTCGCGATGTCGTTCTGCTCGGCATCGTTCTGCACCTTTTTTAGCGTGATACCACTGATTTTATCTGTGGTGTTCGGCGATACGATGCCCACCTTCATCTCGGCATAGTTCATGTAGAACAGTCCGCTCGCCAACTTCATAGTGTCCTTGTGAGAGGCGTATTCATCGTAAAACACTGTCTCGGTAAGCAGTTCGTGAATGATGTCTGCCCGCTGAATCCTGCTGACGTAGAAACTGCCACGACAGTCGGTGGTGGTGGTTAGCGTCGAGAGCACTGCCGAACTGACAGTCGGCTTGGTCACTGGCTCGGGGATAGACTCCAAATGGATTTCTACCTCTTCCCTGTCACCCTCGATGATACCCGTCCGGTGGTCGTACGAACCAGGATACATGCACAGCTTTGGCAGGAAGCCGTCTTTGTAGCACTCAATGGTAGCAGGCAGTCCGTCAGTCAGCACGTACAGACGACCACTCACAGGGTCTTTTCCCCACGTCAGCAGTTCTTTGCCCGTAGGAATATTGCTGTCGTCAGCACGAATGGCGTGCATAGTCACTCCGTCTTTCTCGTCTGATCGCACATTGTCCAGATAGAGGTTTACCCATAATGTATCGTGATGTGAGAACAGACGCGAGTCGAGGTAGGTGGGATTGGGTGCATCCAGTCGTTTGTGCTGGCGGAAGGGCATCTTCGGATCCGTCCTCACCGTCACCGAATTGTCGTTGACGTGCGTCACAGCATCCCTCGCCCACCATTCCGTCTTCAGCTTTATGCGCCTGAAGTTGTCCAGTCGCAGGTATGCCTCCACAAGGTCTCCCTCCTTGTAGTCGTAGAAGGAGTAGAGTTTATCGACCACCATTTTCTCCACATACGAGGTGTCGCTCTTCTCGGTCTCGCTGTTGTAGTAGATAAGCTGCAGGTCGTAGTTACCTTCTATGATACGGCTCTTGTCGAGCATCACGGTGCGCAGCGATGCCGAGCCGTAGCTGTGAGTGTTGAAGGTATAGGTCTTCGCCGTCTCCTCGCCTTCGCCTTGTGGCCATATCTTTACCTCGAACTGGTTCTCACCGATGGGCGGCATGATATAGACGTAGTTCTCTGCCGCAAATACCTGCGAGGAGTTCTTCGAGGGGTCAATGGCGCTCTTGATTACTTTCACGCGGATGTGGAAGGGACGGTTGCCCTGCCCCTTGTCCAGACGCAGCACTATGTATTGGTTGTCACGAGCCTTGTATATCTGATTGTAAAACCCCACCGTATCCTTCGGCGCGGGATCGTAGAACAGCGTTTTCAGCGCTTCCATCTCCTCGCGGTTGTCCTGAATGACGTGGTCTATCTCCTGCCACTGAAACTGGCTCATGTCAGCCCATGAGTCCAGCGTGCCGAGGTTTACAGCCCTCTCCACAGTGAAATCGTCAGCCCATGACTCTATAGTGCAGGCAAACAGCACCATCAATATGGTCAGTGTATGTCTCCAAATATGTTTCATAATAATCTCATTTAGGTTATTTCGTTGGTTAGATAACATGTTTACTGCGACAAATTTACGAAAAAAATACATATAAATGCAAAAAATTTCCGCATTTTTTTTAAAAATACCTAAAAAAATCACCCCACGCAGGCTCTTTCTATGTCCTACATGGGGTGATACTTCTTATTTTTCACTTTTACTTGTCACTCGCTTTGCGGAGTTCGTTAAGGTTAAGGTATTCTATCATGAACGCTCACCTGTCTCTGTATTCTCCGCGCCGCTTTCAACAGTTGCAAGTAGGCGAGAAGGCTAACGGGGTATTTAACAGTGTTTTTTTGCATCCTTGCGCAGAGGGGGAGCGAGGGGTTGCAGAGGGGCTACTTCTGCATGCAGAGGCAGCCCTTCTGCACGTAGAAGTAATGCTTCTGCAAGTGGGTAACGTTCTCCTTGTCTAAAGTGCTAAATATCAGAATGTTAAAACGAGCGTTTTAGGGTTCCGAAATAATTTTCATTTTTCAATGTTCAATCTTCGTTTTCCTATAATCGCGACGAGGATTTTAACAATTTGTATTTGTGTTTTTGATACAGAATACAGAATACAGTTTTCTCAGGTGTAGGTGAGAAATCTGTGCTTTAAATTTTTACTTATATATATAATATATATATTATATATATAAGTAAACTTATTTTATAGATTGAGTTTTTTAATTTCTGCTCTTTTGTGTCTGGATAGCTCAATAGAAAACTGTATTCTGTATTCTGTATCAATTGCCTACCATACAATTCGACAACCATTGGTTTAGTATGCCTGTTCATGCACTCCCTTGACGGCGCGGCCTGAGGGGTCGTTGAGGTTGCGGAAGGCGGCATCCCATTCGAGGGCGACGGAGGTGGAGCATGCTACGGAGGCTTCCTGATTGACGCTGCGTGCCGCTGAGGCGCTGGGGAAGTGCTCTTCGAAGATGGTGCGATAGTAGTATTCCTCTTTGTTGAGTGGAGGATTGATAGGGAAGCGCTCAGCTGCATGTGCCATCTGTTCGTCGCTGACGGCTTCGGAGGTGATCTTCTTGAGGGTGTCAATCCACGAGTAGCCTACGCCGTCGCTGAACTGCTCTTTCTGTCGCCATGCTACGCTCTCAGGTAGCATGGAGGCGAAGGCTTCGCGTATGAGGCGTTTCTCCATGGTGGAGCCTGGACACATTTTCAACTGTGGGTCGATGCGCATTGCCACGTCCATGAATTCTTTGTCGAGGAAGGGCACACGGCCTTCGATGCCCCATGCCATGAGACTCTTGTTGGCTCTGAGGCAGTCGTACATATATAGTTTGTTGAGTTTGCGTACGGTTTCTTCGTGGAAGGCTTTGCTGTCGGGTGCTTTGTGGAAATAGAGGTAGCCTCCGAAGATTTCGTCGGCTCCTTCGCCTGAGAGTACCATCTTGATGCCCATGGAGCGTATGACGCGTGCCAGGAGGTACATAGGTGTGGAGGCGCGGACGGTGGTGACGTCGTAGGTTTCGGTGTAGTAGATGACGTCGCGTATGGCATCGATGCCTTCTTGTATGGTGTAGTTGATTTCATGGTGTATGGTGCCGATATGGTCGGCTACTTCCTTGGCTTTGGCAAGGTCGGGGGCTCCTTTGAGTCCTACGGCGAAGGAGTGTAGCTGTGGCCACCATGCATCGTGTTTGTCGCCTGTCTCAATGCGTTTGGCGGCATAGAGTTTGGCTATGGCTGACACTACGGAGCTGTCGAGTCCGCCTGAGAGCAACACTCCGTATGGCACATCGCTCATGAGTTGGCGCTTGACGGCTGCCATGAGTGAGTCTCGGAGCATCTGTACTGCTTCGTCGTGGTGGCTGGTGCTCCACTGCATATCGTCATACTGAAACCAGTCGCGGTGGTACCAACGCTTTAGTTGAAGGTTGTTGGATGAAGAGTGCAGATAGTGGCCTGGTGCGAAGGGTTCATAGCGGTCACACTGACCTTCGAGGGCTTTGAGTTCGCTGGCGGCATAGACGGTGCCGTCTTTGTCGTAGCCTATGTAGAGGGGTATGACGCCCATGTGGTCGCGGGCTATGAGCCAGGAGTCTTTCTCAGAGTCGTAGAGTACAAAGGCGAAGATGCCGTTGAGTTGGTCGATGAAGTCGGTGCCGTACTCTTCGTAGAGGGCAAGGATGACTTCGCAGTCGGAGCCCGTCTGAAACTCATAGCGCCCTGCAAACTGACGTCGTATCTCGTGGTGATTGTATATCTCGCCATTGACGGCGAGTACTTTTTTGCCATCGGCAGAGAACAGTGGCTGACCTCCTGAGAGGGGGTCGACGATTGCCAGGCGTTCGTGTGCCAGGACTGCTTTTCCATCACTGTACACACCGCTCCAATCGGGTCCGCGGTGTCTTATCTTTGCTGACATTCTTAATGCTTTTTTGCGGTCAGCTTCGCCTTGTTGACTGAGTATTGCTACAAATCCACACATATTTTTTTAGGAGTTAAGGAGTTAAGGAGTTAAGTAGTTAAGGAGTTAAGGAGTTAAGACAATACCTAAGTTATCTATAATCCGTTATCTGTTATCTGTAATCTGTCATAGAAATCTATGAAGGCTTGGTTGACGAGGCGTGTGCCCCCTGGGGTGGGGTAATGGCCTGTGAAGTACCAGTCGCCTGAGTGGTTGGGACATGCTTGATGTAGTCCTTCGATGCTTTGAAACACCAGTTGTATGGGGGTGTTCATTCCTTCGGGTCGGAGCATCAGCATAATCTTGTTGTTGAGTTCATCGACGGTGAAGGGTTCGTAAATACGCCGTACATGGTTGACGGAGGGGATGTGCTTGCAATCTTTATAGACTTCGTCGAGGAGTGATTGCATGCCTCGCTCGTTGATGAGAGCTATGGCGGCACGGAAGACGCAGAGTTCCTCGAGATGGGACATGTCGATGCCGTAGTAGTCGGGATAGCGTATCTGGGGTGCGCTGCTGACCATGACAATCTTCTTGGGCTGGAGACGGTCGAGAATGCGAAAAATGCTCTCGCGGAGGGTAGTGCCGCGCACTATGGAGTCGTCGATGATGACGAGGTTGTCGATATGGGGTGTGAGGGAACCATAGGTGACGTCATAGACGTGAGCGGCGAGGTCGTTGCGTTCGTTGGCTCCGCTGATGAAAGTGCGTAGTTTGATGTCTTTCCACACCACTTTCTCGGTGCGGGCATCGAAACCCAGTCGGCGCATGCCGTCAACCATACCGTGGAATGCTACCTCGGCAGTGTTGGGGATATAGGAGAAGACGGTGTGCTCCATATCGCCGTCGATGGCGTTGATGATGGCGGGGGTGAGGAGTTCGCCCAGACGTTTGCGTTCGCGGTAGATATCGCTATCAGACCCACGACTGAAGTAAATACGTTCGAAGGAGCATGCCCTCTTCTCTTGTGGAGTGAGAATCTGCTGAGTGAGGCATTCGCCGCTTCGGCGCACATGGATGGACTGCCCAGGCTGTAGTTCGTGAATGCTCTCTACGGGTACGTTGAAGGTGGTTTGGATTACGGGCCGCTCACTTGCCACCACCACCACCTCGTCGTCTTCATACCAATAGGCAGGACGTATGCGCCAGGGGTCGCGCACGGCAAACATCTCGCCAGAGCCTGTCATGCCACACATGACGTAGCCTCCGTCAAAATGCTGCATGGTGCTACGGAGCACATTGCCCGTCTCCACATGATTGTCGATGTGATGAGTGATGTCAGTGCCCTGCAGCCCACGCTCCACTGCCTCGTGGTAGAGACGTTCCACCTCGCGGTCAAGACGGTGACCCATGAGTTCGAGAGCGATATAGGCATCGCCCTTGATGCGTGGCGACTGCCCCTGCTGGGTGAGCATGTGGAACACTTGGTCCATATTGGTCATATTGAAATTGCCACACAGGCAGAGGTTCTTTGCCCTCCAGTTATTGCGACGCATGAAGGGGTGCACATACTGCAAACCACTCTTGCCAGTGGTGCTGTAGCGAAGGTGACCCATGTATAGTTGAAAGTTGAAGGTTGAGGCTTGAAAGTTGAAGCTTTTTTCAACTTTACTGAAAACCTCCGTTATGGCATCCTTGCCCTCGGCTCGCTCGCGGAGCATATACTCCTCGCCGATAGGGGCATCAAGACTGACACAGGCTATGCCTGCGCCCTCCTGTCCGCGGTTGTGCTGTTTCTCCATCATAAGGTAGAGTTTATCGAATGCCCACCTTGAGGAGTGATATTTCTCTGTGTAATATGTTGCGGGTTTCTTAAGGCGAATGAGCGCCACGCCGCATTCATGTTTTAGTTGTTCCAAAGGAGTTAAAGAAGCTAAAGGGGTTAAGGGTTATCGCATGCATGGATGAAATCCATGAACAGGGGGTGAGGATGGAGCACTGTGGAACTGTATTCAGGATGAAACTGCACACCGATGTACCATGGGTGGGAGGGCACCTCCACTATCTCCACGAGGTCGGCATCGGGATTTATGCCTACACACTTCATGCCCTTAGCCTCATACTCATCGCGATAGGCATTATTAAACTCGTAGCGATGGCGATGACGCTCCCTGATTAGTTGACGGTTGGCAGTTGACAATTGACAATTATAGGCTTCAAAGGCTCGGCTACCCTCTGTGAGCTTGCATTCATATTCGCCCAGTCGCATGGTGCCACCCATCTGGGTAATGGTTTTCTGTTCTTGCATTATGTCAATAACATTGTGAGGGGTGTGGGCATCCATTTCGCTGCTATTGGCATCTTTATAGCCCAGAACGTTGCGAGCAAACTCGATGACCATCATCTGCATGCCCAGACAGATGCCGAGGGTGGGCACATCGTGTGTGCGTGCATATTCAGCAGCAATGATTTTGCCCTCTATGCCACGCTCGCCGAATCCTGGACAGATGACTATGCCAGCCATGTCCTTGAGCAGTTGGCTGACGTTACCCTTGTTGATGAGTTCGCTATTGATGAAATGCGTCTTCACCTTGCGGTCGTTGTAGGTGCCAGCGTGGTCGAGGCTCTCAAGAATGCTCTTATAGGCATCCTGCAGACTGTATTTGCCTACCAATGCAACGTTGAGCACCTGAGTGGCTTTAGCTCGGCGCTCAAGAAAATCGTGCCAGGGTTGCATGGCTGGTGTTTCGCCAACGGGTATGCCTATCTTGCGCAGTATGGCGGCATCCAGTCCCTGACGCTGCATGCTCACAGGCACCTCGTAGATGCTCGGCATATCCTCACTCTGCACCACACATTCCAGATCGACATTGCAGAATGATGCCACCTTCATACGCATGGCATCGTCAAGGTGCTTCTCAGTTCTCAGCACCAGGATGTCGGGCTGTATGCCCATAGACTGTAGTTCCTTGACAGAGTGCTGCGTGGGTTTGGTTTTCAGTTCGTCAGCGGCCCTGAGGTAAGGCACATAGGTGAGGTGTACGCAGACGGCATCTCTGCCCAGCTGCCAGCGCAATTGACGGATAGCCTCCATGAAGGGAGCACTCTCGATGTCGCCGATGGTGCCACCCACTTCGGTGATGATGAAATCATATCCCCCTTCCCTCAGCATGCGGCGTTTTATCTCATCGGTGATGTGGGGCACCACCTGAATGGTTTTGCCCAGATAGTCACCATGACGCTCGCGGTCGATTACCGTCTTGTATATGCGTCCGGTGGTGATGCTGTTGTCGCGTGATGTGCGTATGCCCGTAAAGCGTTCGTAGTGTCCCAGGTCGAGGTCGGTCTCCATGCCGTCGGCAGTGACGTAACACTCGCCGTGCTCATAGGGGTTGAGGGTGCCAGGATCGATGTTGATGTAGGGGTCAAACTTCTGAATGGTGATGTTATAACCACGTGCCTGCAGCAGTTTGCCGATGCTGGCTGAGATGATGCCCTTGCCCAATGATGATACTACACCACCTGTGACGAATATGTATTTAGTCTGCATAAACCTTATACTTTATACCTTACACATTATACTTTTCCCTGATATGTTCTTCGTATTCAGCTATCTCGCGCTCTCCGATGTGAGCCAGTCCGTAGTGCTCGTCATGCTGAGAGAAGTCCAGTCCCACCTTCTCACTATACTGTGACACGCGCATAGGAATGAGGTGGTCAATCAGCATATAGCCCAGCCAGCTCATGCCAAAGGTATAGACGAAGACTATGACGATGGCGAGCAGATGGTAGAGGAAGATGACGAAGCCATCCCAAGTGCCGGCTATAAGACCTTCCTGTATGAAGATACCCGTCAGCACCGTACCAAAGATACCGCCAGTGCCGTGGGTGGGGAACACGTCGAGGGCATCGTCGATGCTGGTGCGAGAGCGCCAATAGACGGCGATGTTACAAATGAGCGTTATGACAAATGCAATAAAAATACTCTGACCCACAGTGACGTAACCAGCTGACGGCGTGATAGCTACCAAACCAACTACACAACCCACTGCAGCACCCATGGCTGATGGTTTGCGCCCACGCAGACAGTCGAAGAAAATCCATGTCATCATGGCTGTCGCTGCTGCTGTGTTGGTGTTGAGGAATGCCTTGACAGCCTGACCGTCGGCATGCAGAGAAGAACCAGCATTGAAGCCAAACCATCCGAGCCACAGCAGGGCAGCGCCGAGGAGCACGAAAGGCACGTTGGCAGGTTCGCTCTTACGAGTGTCAGCCTTACGCCTGCCGAGGTATATGGCACCAGCCAATGCAGCCACACCACTTGAGGCATGCACCACTATGCCACCAGCAAAATCTATCACACCCCAACGACAGAAGAGCCCTTCAGGATGCCACGTCATGTGTGCCAATGGGCAGTAGATAACAAAGAAGAAGAACATCATGAAAAACATGTAAGCCGAAAACCTTACACGCTCAGCAAACGAGCCAGTGATAAGTGAGGGGGTGATGATGGCAAACTTCATCTGGAAGAGTGCATAGAGTGCCAGAGGAATAGTGGCACCACCAAGGACATTGCCCATAGGGGTGGTATATACATCGGATCCCACACCATGAAACATAGGGAAAGTAAGCGGATTGCCTATGATGCCGCCGATGTCATCGCCGAAACACAGGGAGAAACCTACTACCACCCATAGAACAGAAATCAAACCCATGGCGATGAATGATTGAAGCATGGTGGAGATTACGTTCTTGGCTCCTACCATACCACCATAAAAGAATGAGAGTCCAGGAGTCATCATCAATACAAAGATGGTAGCGGTGATGAGCCATGCCACGTCAGCTGCTGATATCACTGACCAGTCGCATTCAAATGAAGGCTCTCCCACAAACAAACCCGCAATGGCTATCAGCGTCATTGCTGTCATGAGAATTATCCAACGTTTTTTAATTTTCATCTCGTTATCAAGTAGTTAAAAGTGTGTAGTCTGTATAAAACCTTATGCCCTTGCCTTTCCAGAAAAACCCTCCACCTCCTTTGTCTGAAGAAGGAGGGGAGAGTAGGAATACCTGGATAGAAGATTTATGGCTGCAATGTAAAGCCAAGAACCAGGTAAGCCTTTTGTGAACAGGGGTTAGCAGTCACCTGTCCGAATAAAGGAATGCTGAAAGTGTCCGTAATCTTTATATCTTTAGTAGCTCGCACAGAGAGGTTGGTGACGGCAAAGCCCGTGGTGCCATATAAATCAGTGGCATAAGGTACGAGACCAGCCGTAGCCATCCACTGGCATGTGGCAAATCGGAATGGCGCATTCAGTTCGAAGTAACTACTATAGGCTCGATCGCCACTCTTGTTAATACCGTCGTTGCCAGCAAAGTTAGTGTACCAACTGGCAGAGAGAAATCCGAAGTCGTAGCCTACGAACGCTTCCCATATATGTGCCGTCTTGTGGGCTTCATACATAAAGTATTTTACCTGATCTTCCTTGTTGGTGAAGAAATAGTCGGTGATGCCCACATTGAAACCACCAGTGGTGTAGGAGAGGGTTAGGTCAAACTCCTTGGTATCATCAGGGTTAGACAGTCCGTAGTTGCCCCAAGCCGTAAGTGAAAGTCCCTTATAGGCTACGCCCAGTGTGGGTTGGATGCCCACCTCGCCAAGCTTCTGACCACGCCAGATATAGTTTGTCACCACATCGGCACTTATCGTTGCCTCTACTTTCTCCTTTGTCTCTGCTGCTTCTTGCGCTATGGCACAAGTGCTCGTTAATGCTACGAGGGCAAGTGCCGTAAATCTATACTTTTTCATAATCTTTTCCTTTCTACTTTAATCTTTAAACCTTAAACTTTAAACTTTAAACTGAAATTAGTTATACGCAGCCTCACCATGCTCGTAGATGTCGAGACCTTCTTCCTCTATAATCCTGTCGCAACGCAGACCGTGGATCTTGTCGATGATATAGAAGATAGCGTAACCTGCTGCGAAGGCGAAGAGCCCTACTGAGAGAGCACCGATAGTCTGTGTCAGTATTGTGCAGTCCGTAACGCCGTCGATAGACGGGTCAACAAATACACCAGTGAGTATGGTACCGAGGATACCTCCCACGCCATGAACAGATACGGCACCTACAGGGTCGTCAATCTTGCACACCTTATCTATAAATGCTACAGAGAGACACATTACCACGCTCACGACCGCACCTATGAATGCTGCTGCACCAATGCCCACGCAATCGCAACCAGCAGTGATGCCTACCAAGCCTGCCAGCACGCCGTTGCACACCATTGAGAGAGAAGGCTTTCCGTCAACAATCCATGTGTAAAGCATTGCTGCTATACCGCCAGTGGCAGCTGCCATGTTGGTGGTGACAAATACGTGCGCCATACTTACCGCATTAGCATAACCTGTTGCTGCTACTGTAGAACATGGGTTGAAGCCAAACCATCCTACCCAGAGGCAGAATACACCTAAGGCACAGAGAACAAGGTTGTGACCAGGTATAGCACGTGACTTGCCGTCCTTAGCATATTTACCTACACGAGGTCCGAGAACCATAGCACCAGCAAGAGCCATAGCACCACCACAGAGGTGAACGACAGTAGAACCAGCGAAATCATGGAAGCCCATCTCAGCGAGCCAACCGCCTCCCCATGACCAGTGACCCTCAATAGGGTATATGAAGGCAGAGATAAGAACTGAGAAGATGACATACATGGAGAACTTCGTACGCTCTGCCATAGCACCTGACACGATGGTTGCTGCAGTAGCACAGAATACGGTCTGGAAGATAAACGTACACTCAGCTGGCACGTTAGAGTCGGAACCTATAAAGCCAAAACCTTCCCATCCTATCAGTTCGCTGCCTGCACCATACATGATAGAGAAACCGAGAATCCAGAAGAGCACTGTGCCGAACATGAAATCAACGAAGTTCTTCATCAGTATGTTGGCAGTGTTCTTTGACTGCGTCAAGCCAGCCTCAACGAGTGCAAAGCCAGGCTGCATCCAGAATACGAGCATAGCACCGAGACACACCCACATGGTGTCCAAACCATTTACATAATCCTTTGCTTCCTCCACCATCGCGGCAAGAGGGGTAGCGAACATTGAAATATCTATCATAATCATTTGCGTTTAGTGTTATACTTTGATTTCTTTACTTCTTGTCGGCAAGAACCGTGTCGCCATGATCGCCAGTGCGAATGGAGTAACAGTCGATTATGTCACTGAGGAATATTCGTCCGTCACCCACCTTGCCTGTGTGTGCAACATCCATAATCACCTTGATTGTAGGCTCTACAAACTGCTCACGACACACTATAGTGATGGCTACACGCTCAATAACATCAGTGGAGTACTGTACACCACGATATATTCTCTCCTGACGACTCTGACCTATGCCATGCACATCGTGGTATTCAAACCAGTCGATGTCCGAACTGAGCAAAGCTTCCTTTACCTCTTCGAACTTGGTCTTCCTGATAATTGCTTCAATCTTTTTCATACTTTACAGTCTTTTTACCTTATTAATATATATAGTGAAACATAACTTTCTAAACTGCGTCCAGTTGTATTTATGAAAGCTTTCGGTTGCAAAGTTACAACATTTTGAAATAAAAACAACTATAAAATCACCAATTTGATTATTAAAAATAAGTTTAAGTGTCAAAGTGTAAAATGTTTCTATCATATACCACCATATTCTTTACACATTGTAATCAAAACAGGCAATTTTCTTTCAAAGTGTCATTTTGAGTAAAATTTAAGATGAAAAAGGAAAGAAAAAAGTTGTATATTTAATCAAAATGTTATAACTTTGCACCCGAAATGAAACAAAAAGAAGATTTAATTAAGGATAATATGACAAAAAGCAATGTAACAACCACCCAGATGGGATTATACAGTACCGCCTACGAGCATGACGCTTGTGGAGTGGGTATGGTGGTAAACATTCATGGGGCAAAAAGCCACGAACTGGTGGACAACGCCCTGAAAGTGTTGGAGAACATGGAGCACCGAGGAGCCGAGACGCGTGACGGAACGGGTGACGGTGCAGGTATAATGGTGCAGATACCGCACGAGTTCATTCTGCTGCAGGGCATTCCTGTGCCAGAGAAGGGACAGTACGGCACCGGCATAGTATTCATGCCTCGAGACGAGAAGAGGCAGCAAGAGATACTTGCCGTTATGAAAGAAGAAACAGAACGTGAGGGACTGCAGTTGATGCACCTGCGCACGGTGCCTACCGACGACAGTGTGCCTGGTAAGGGTGCTCACGAGGTGGAGCCAGCCATAATGCAGGTATTCATAGCTGGCAATGGCGAAATGGATACAATCCTGCTCGAGCGTACCTTATATAAAATAAGGAAGGGGATGGAGAACCGCATCAGCGACGAGGATTTCTATATCTGTTCGCTGTCAAGTCGTGCCATAATATATAAAGGTATGCTGACTAGCGGACAGCTGAGGAGATTCTTCCCCGACCTGTCAAGTCCTTACTTCACCAGCGGAATGGCACTGGTGCACTCAAGATTCTCAACCAACACATTCCCAAAGTGGAAACTGGCACAGCCATTCAGACTGCTGGCTCACAATGGCGAGATAAACACCATACGTGGCAACCGCGGATGGATGAAAGCGCGTGAGAGCGTGCTCAACAGCGGAGCCCTGGGTGATATAACAGATCTGCGCCCTGTGGTGCAGGAGGGTATGTCAGACTCAGCAAGTCTGGACAATGTGTTTGAGTTTCTCGTAATGAGCGGACTATCACTGCCACAGGCTATGGCGATACTGGTGCCAGAGAGTTTCAACGACAAGAACCCCATTAGTAGCGAACTGAAGGCATTCTATGAATACCACTCCATACTGATGGAGCCATGGGACGGTCCGGCAGCCCTGTTGTTCAGCGACGGCAGGTATGCTGGCGGCATGCTGGACAGAAACGGATTGCGTCCGAGTCGTTACACCATTACCCGACAGGGTATGATGGTGGTGGCATCAGAGGTGGGAGTAATGGACATAGACCCCGCCGACGTGGTGAGCAAGGGCAGGCTGCAACCAGGCAAGATACTGCTCATAGACACTCAGGAGGGCAAGATATATTATGACGGCGAGATAAAAGAACAGCTCGCCAAGGCACACCCATACGCTGAGTGGCTGAGCACCAACCGCATACAGTTGGAGAAGTTGAAGAGTGGTCGCCATGTGGAGAATACCGTAGAGAACTACGAGGAGAAACTGGTGCAATTCGGTTTCGGACAGGAGGATATAGACCGCACCATCATACCAATGGCTATGGCAGGACAGGAGCCTGTGGCTGCTATGGGTAACGATACTCCGCTTGCTGTTATCAGCGACCGTCCACAGGTGTTCTTCAACTACTTCCGTCAGCAGTTTGCACAGGTAACAAACCCAGCCATCGACCCTATACGTGAGGAACTGGTGATGAGTTTGACGGAATACATAGGTGCTGTAGGATACGGCATACTGACACCCGATGCCAGCAACTGCAAGATGGTGCGCCTGCCACAACCTGTGCTTACTAACACTCAGCTCGACATATTGTGTAACATACGCTACAAGGGATTTAAGACCAGAAAGTTGCATACACTGTTTGATGCTGATGGCGGCGAGGAGGCTCTGCGTCAGGCTCTCCACAACCTCTGCGTGGAAGCAGAGAAGTCAGTGGATGAGGGCGTGAACTACATCATACTGAGCGACAGAGAGGCTCCCTCTCTCACAGAGAGGGCGGGGGGTGAGTCTGCCGTAATACCTTCACTGCTTGCGGTGAGTGCAGTGCACCACCATCTTATCAGTGTGCAGAAACGTGTGCAGACAGCCCTCATAGTGGAGAGCGGAGAGATAAGGGAGGTGATGCATGCAGCACTGCTGCTGGGTTACGGAGCCAGTGCGCTGTGTCCTTACATGACGTTTGCCGTGCTCGACAACCTTGTCAAGACCCACCGCATACAAGAGGACTATGCCACAGCTGAGAGCCACTACATTAAGGCTGTGGATAAGGGACTGAAGAAGATAATGTCGAAGATGGGTATTTCGACCATCCGTTCATATCGTGGTGCTAAGATTTTTGAGAGCATCGGACTGAGCGAGGACCTATTGCGCACTTATTTCGGCACAGAGGTGAGCACCATCGGTGGCATCGGACTGAAGGAGATAGCCCGCGATGCAATAAGGTTTAAGAACCAAGCCACCGTTTCTGACGATTCTTCGTCAGAAAAGCCTCTCCCCAACAACGGCCTCTTCTCTTGGCGTAAAGACGGCATAGAGCATGCATGGAATCCTGACACAATAGCCACGCTGCAACTAGCCACCCGACTGGGCAGTTACAAGAAATTTAAGGAATGGGCAACGATAGTAGATGAGAAAGAAAAGCCAATCTTCATAC
>JAZLBU010000081.1:0-14315 GCA_045613845.1 Prevotella sp.
CATCAGGACTCAGCCAAAGGGTTAGGCCTATTACCAATCCTAACAGTGCCTGACCTAAGAGCTTATAGCGTGGTTGCAGTCCGTCTTTTGATATCTTGAGCTTTATATAGTCATCAGCAAAACCTATGGCACCAAGCCACAGGGTGGTGACTATCATGAGCAACATATAGATGTTTCTGAGTCGTCCGAATAGCAGACAAGGCACCACCGTAGCAACAATGATGATAATGCCACCCATAGTGGGCACACCGAGTTTCATCTGTCCGTATGGGTCTATGGTACGGTCACGCTGAGTCTCTGTTCCACCGTTGGAGCGCATCCACTTAATGAAATACTCACCAAACCATACTGAGATAACAAGCGATAGCACCAATGCCAGCAATGAGCGGAACGAAATGTAGCTCCACATTCCAGAACCAGGAATATGCCACTGCTCTAAGAATCTAAAGAGGTAATATAGCATTTTAGTTGAAAGTTGAAGGTTGAAAGTTGAAAGTTATTCTAATCCAAATGCTTTACGACATTCCTCGCGATCGTCGAAGTGGTGTTTCACACCCTTCACATCCTGATAGTCTTCGTGTCCCTTGCCTGCTATAAGTATCACGTCACCTTTCTGCGCTAGCATACAGGCAGTCTTGATAGCCTCTCTACGGTCCACGATACTCACTACTTTCTTCATCTGCTGAGGTGTCAGTCCTGCAAGCATATCGTTGATAATATCCTGTGGCTCTTCAAAACGGGGATTATCGCTGGTGATTATCACCTTGTTGCTCTGCTTCACTGCCTCTTGTGCCATGAGCGGACGCTTTCCCTTATCACGGTTGCCTCCTGCTCCGCATACGGTAATTATCTTGCCTTCCTTGCCTTCGAGCACCTCATGTATAGCATTGAGCACATTCTCCAAAGCGTCTGGCGTATGAGCATAATCCACTACTGCCGTAAATCCTTCTGGCGACTGTATTGGTTCCAGACGTCCTGACACACTCTTCAGCGTACTCATCACAACAAGTATCTCCTCTGCATCCTTGCCTAACATGCGTGCTGCACCATATACGGCGAGGAGGTTGCTGACGTTAAACTTGCCTATAAACTGCACACCTACCTCATGGCCGTCCATCTCTAGGTACATACCCTCAAAATGGCACTCTATGATGTGTGCCGTGAAGTCTGCCATAGTACGTGTGGAATACGTCTTTACCGTTGCCTTGGTATTCTGCACCATTACCATACCGTTCTTGTCGTCGGCATTGGTTATAGCAAACGCACCCTTGGGCAGGTCGTCAAAGAATTTCTTCTTTGCATCACGATAGTTCTCAAAGGTCTTGTGATAGTCCAGGTGGTCACGCGTGAGGTTAGTAAACAGTCCACCTGCAAAACTGAGTCCGCCTATACGCTTCTGTGCTATTGCGTGACTTGAACACTCCATGAATGCATACTCACATCCTGCATCTACCATCTTGTGAAGAAGCATGTTGAGCTCTATAGGGTCAGGGGTGGTATGGTCTGTTGGATATGCCTCGTCGTCTACGTAATTGCACACAGTAGAAAGGAGTCCGCACTTATGTCCCATCTTACGGAACATGTTATATAGCAAGGTGGCTATTGTGGTCTTGCCATTGGTACCTGTTACACCTACCAGTTTCAGCTTTGACGTAGGGTCACCATAGAACGTGGTGGCAACAGTACCCACACAGTCTTCGCAGTCGGCTACCTTAACATAGGTAACACCCTCTGCTGGTTCTGACACTTCCTCACAGAGTATGGCAGTTGCTCCCTTCTCTATTGCTTTGGCTATAAACTGATGGCCGTCAACCTGAGTGCCACGCATAGCAACAAACAGGTGGCCTGACTCTATCTTACGTGAGTCAATATTGATGCCCGTGATGTCTATATCGGTGCTACCGATAATCTCTACAGGCTTAATCTTTGTCAACAGGTCCTTTAGTTTCATACTTTTTTACTCTTTTCTACGTAACTCTTTATTTCGTTTCTTTTTCTTAACTTCCTAATTCCAGGGTAATCTTCTCGCCTCTTACTATGAGTGCCCCCACTGGTTTGCTCTGTGATTTCACTTTACCACAACCGCGTATTATGACTTTCGCTCCACGACTTTCCACCAGGTAAACGGCATCACGGGCTCCCATTCCTGTCACATCGGGCATCTTGTCTTTTGTTACCAACGGACTGCGCTCTACTATCTCTTTGTTTTCTGTCCTATTCATTTTGCCCCATATTGGGTTGCCTTCTGCATAACTGCCATGCCATCCGCCTTCTGTCTTGATACCAAGGCGTGAGAGTACATAGTCAGCTGCTAACAGGTTGCCTGCCTTTACGTCTGGCATCTTTACTGAGGTAGAGTCACCTGCCCCCTTGGCGTCATATTTCACGCGCTTTGCCATGATACCCTCTGCTATATCGTGGAACACCTGTCCACTCATCAGTCCGCCTGATGCTGGCAACCCTGCCTTATGGATACAAACGATACAGGTGTATTCTGGTGCGTTAGAGGGGAAGTAACCACAGAATGAGAGGAGGTAGTTTACGGTACCGTTCTTATAACCACCACCTGAAGCCTTCTGTGCCGTACCTGTCTTTCCTGACACCTCGAAATGCTTTGAACCAGCTGTCTTACCCAGACCTATGCTCACCACCTGGCGCAGTATGGTCTGAATCTCATGCAATGCCTTGTCGCCACAAATGCGCTCTTTCAGCACCTCTACAGGGAATTCCTGTATTACCTCACCATTGCGCTCTACGCTCTTCACGAATCTTGGACGCACCATCTTGCCGTTGTTGGCTATGGCGTTATAGAACGTACAAACTGAGATTGGTGGCACGTTGGTCTCATAGCCTATACTCATCCAAGGCAGTGCCGTGTTACTCCAGTTGGCATAGTGCCTACCTGTCTTGTCTTTCTTTGGCATACGCACTCTTGGTGGCATATACTCTGGGAAGGGCAGATGCAGGTTCTCTGCTATGCCCACCCTGTGAAGTCCTCGCACGAACTTCTCTGGGTTGTTGTGATAATACTTATCTATCAATGCACTTACACCAATGTTTGAGCTGACCTGCAACACCTTTGGCACCGTAATGAGGCCATAGCCGCCTCTGTGCCAGTTGTGGTCACGCATCTTTGCGCCATACATATCACGAATGCCACAACCCGTATCCACCGTCATAGTGGTGTCTATCACACCGTCGTCCAGTCCCACCATAAAACTTGCAGTCTTGAATACCGAACCTGGCTCCAACCAGTCGGCTATGGCGTGGTTACGACCTTCTTTGTATTCGCCCGTGTCAGGGTCGCGGTCCATGTTTACCATTGCCTTGATGTCGCCTGTAGCAACCTCCATTACGATGGCAACACCCGTGTATCCACCCACCTTCTTCAGTTCCTTGATGAGTGAGCGTTCTGCCAGGTCTTGTATTCCTACGTCTATGGTGGTCACGATATCGTCACCGTCCACAGCTGCTGAGTCGAGCATGTCAACCCATCCGTTAAGCACCTTACGACGGTGCTTGAAACCTGGACGACCCTTCAGTATGGAGTCATAAGCCAACTCCAGTCCTGAAAAAGCCACACCCTTCTCTTTATATGTGTCGCCTACGATACTTGATGCGAGTGAGCCGTAAGGACGATTGCGCACCATAAACTTCTGTGCGGTAAAGCCTCCAATACCAGGACGCAGACGGAATATAGGCAGTTTTTTCACCTCGTTATACATGGTGTAGGTCACACGTTTCTTAACCACTGGCCAGTAACGGCTGTCCTTTGCGTATCCTGCTTTCAGGTGCTCCTTAAACTCTTCTGCGGTCTGCTCGGGGAAGAGTTTGTGCAATCCCATACACAGTTCATTCAGCGTCTTTGTATCGTTACCTAACGAATCATGCCACAGGGTATCTGCCTTGCCCTCCTTAAGTGCCACAAAGTCCATATACATACGGTATTCGGGCAGATTGCAAGCCATCTGCTGTCCTCCCGCGCTGAGGATGTTGCCTCTCATAGGAGCCACCTCGATACTGTCAAACTTCATCAATGAGTTTACCTCGTTCCAATAAGAACGCTGCACCGTCATGATATAAAAGCCTTTTGCCAACACAGACACGGCTATTACGGTCATCACTACACTGATGATCGAATAACGAAGCATGGATTTATTATATTCGAAGGTACTCATTTTATTCTTCTATTCTTATTAGGTAAGGAGGATCTTGTGGTATGGCGAGGGTGCTGTCGCCGTAGTTGTATAGCAGTCCCATGATGTTACTCTCTCGGCTCTTCTCTGTCAGTTCGCTGGTGCATACCGTTGCTTTGTATCGTGCTGCTTCCAGTTTCTTTTCCAGTCGGTCTATCTCTACCAACTTCTTCTGACATACGTAGCGGTTGCTTATATATATAATAAGGAATAAGCTGATGAGCAACACCAGTCCCACCTGCTTCTGAACCGCCCTGGCTATTATCACGCCACCAAGCGTCTTCGATATGGAGAATGGTGACGAGGTGTCCTGCTCCTCCTTGGCCTCGCGCTGTATCACGTCCTCTATGGTCTTGTTTCCCAGCACGCCACTAGGCTGAACCTCGTTCATCCCTTCCTGCTCTTGTATGTCAATGTCCTTATCCACCTTTATACTTTAACCTTTAACCCTTAACCTTTAACCGTTACACCCTCTCCGCTATGCGGAGTTTCGCGCTCCTTGAGCGTGGGTTTCTCTGTTGTTCCTCAGCTGATGCCACTATCACCTTGTTGTTTACAAGCCTGTATGGGGTTTCCACCTTTCCATAGAAGTCTTGCATTCGCTTGCCCTCGGCATTACCTGTCTTCATCACGTTCTTTACCATACGGTCCTCCAGACTGTGATATGTTATAACACTGAGGCGACCGCCTGGTTTCAACAACTCGGTTGCCGACTGAAGCATCTCTTTCAGGGCATCCATTTCATGGTTCACCTCTATGCGAAGTGCCTGAAACAGTCTTGCCATTTCTTTTTTCTCACGGCTTTCAGCCATGGTATTAGTGGGTGTATGCTGTCCTCTCACAGCTGTTATGAGGTCCAGCGTTGTTTGTATAGGCTTTCTTTGGCGTGCTCCTACGAGCATCGAAGCTATCTTTCTTGAGTTTTTCATTTCTCCGTAGAGAAAGAGTATATCTGCTAGCTTTCCTTCGTCATATTCATTCACCACGTCAGCGGCTGTCTTGCCTGCACGTTTGTTCATCCTCATATCGAGCGGAGCATCGAATCTGAATGAAAAGCCTCGGCTCTCATCGTCAAAGTGGTGACTCGAAACACCAAGATCGGCAAGCAGTCCGTCTATCTTGTCTATGCCGTAATAGCGCATCCAGTTCTTCAGGTATCTGAAGTTCGAACGTACAAAGGTGAACCCCTCTCTTGCCTCTATATTCTTCTCAGCATCGGCATCCTGGTCAAATGAGAACAACCTTCCCCCTCCATTCAGCCTCGAAAGTATCTCCTTACTGTGTCCGCCTCCTCCGAATGTTACGTCCACATAAATCCCCGAAGGCTTAATATTCAAGCCATTTATGCTCTCATCAAGCAACACGGGTATGTGATAACTTTCAACCTTCAACTTTCAACTATCTATCGACATCATTTGCTCTAATGCGTTAGCGAAATCATCTTTCTGCTCAGCAAACTTCTCATACTCAGCGTCAGCCCATATCTCTATCGTGTCGCCAACACCTATAAAGCGTACCGTCTGCTCTATGCCTGCCATCTCCTGATAGCGGCGTGATATAAGGAAACGACCGTTTCCGTCAAGCGTCAGCATCTCTACATCGCTCACATAATGACGGAATATCTGTTGCTGTTGCCTGTTCCAACGGTTCAGGCGCCCTCTCAGGGCATCCATCTGCTCGTTCCACACTGATTGAGGGTATAGCACCAAGCACTTCTCATGCACATCCTTGCGCATCACAATCTGCTCCACGCCCTCCTGTTGCAACACCTTACGGAATGTTGCTGGCAGAAACACGCGACCCTTTGCATCGGTCTTCGCTTCTATGTTGCCAAGAAATCTCATTTCGTGCTCTTTTATCTCGTTTTTACCTCTTTTTTATATCTCGACTGCAAAGATACAAAAAATTTCCCCACTTTCCCCCACTTTCCTCCACTTTTTTATTCCAAACTCATTTTTTAACATTCTTTAGCGGTTCGGCCTCCTCAACTTTCAACATTAAACTTTCAACTTCCAACTATTCTTCGTACCTTTGCAGTCAATTTAAAAGTTTATGAGTGAGGCACTCACTATTGTCTTAACTCCTTAACTCCTTTAAATTCTAAGTGGCTTTAGCCACGTTCACTTCTCTAACTTCTTTAACTTCTTAAAATATAACATGTCAAAAAAAGCTCTTTTAATGATCCTCGACGGATGGGGAATCGGCAAGCATGGCAAGGGTGACGTAATCTACAACACCCCCACACCATATCTTGATTATTTACAGGCAGTTAGCAGTACATCACAGTTACAGGCTTCTGGCGAAGACGTAGGTCTTCCTGACGGCCAGATGGGCAACTCCGAAGTAGGTCACCTCAACATCGGTGCAGGACGTATTGTTTACCAAGACCTTGTAAAGATTAACCGCGCATGCGCTGACGGTTCCATATCAAAGAATCCACAGGTGGTGGAAGCATACCAGTATGCCAAGCAGAATGGCAAGAAACTCCACCTCATGGGCCTCACATCCAATGGTGGTGTGCACTCATCACTCGACCATCTCTTCAAACTCATCGAAGTGGGTAAGGAATACGGACTCTCTCAACAGGTTTTCGTTCACTGCTTCATGGACGGACGCGATACCGACCCTAAGTCTGGCAAGGGCTTCATCGAGGCAGTGCAGACCAAGTGTCAGGAGAACGATGCCAACATCGCCTCTATCATTGGCCGTTTCTACGCTATGGACCGTGATAAGCGATGGAATCGCGTGAAAGAGGCTTACGACCTCATCGTCAATGGCACAGGCAAAAAAGCCACTGACATGGTTCAGGCTATGCAGGAGTCATACGACGAAGGCGTCACTGACGAGTTTGTCAAGGCTATCAGCAATGCCAGTGTCAATGGCAATATCGAGGAGGGCGATGTAGTCATCTTCATCAATTTCCGTAACGACCGTGCCAAGGAACTCACCCAGGTGCTCACCCAACAGGATATGCCAGAAGAAGGCATGAACACCATCCCTGGACTCAAATACTACTGCATGACCCCTTATGATGCATCATTCCAGGGTGTCGGCATCCTCTTCCCTAAAGAGAATGTCACCAACACCCTCGGCGAATACCTCTCACAACTCGGCAAGAAACAGCTCCATACAGCTGAAACAGAGAAGTACGCGCACGTAACGTTCTTCTTCAATGGTGGACGCGAGGCACCATACGAAGGTGAAGACCGCATACTCGTAGCATCACCTAAGGTAGCCACCTACGACCTCAAACCAGAGATGTCAGCATACGAAGTGAAAGACAAACTCGTAGAGGCAATAAAGACAGAAAAGTACGATTTCATCGTGGTTAACTTCGCCAATGGCGATATGGTAGGCCACACTGGCGTGTATAATGCCATAGCCAAAGCCGTAGTAGCCGTTGACAATTGCGTACACGATGTTATAGAGGCAGCCAAGGCAGCTGACTACGAGGCAATCATCATTGCCGATCATGGTAATGCCGACAACGCAATCAACCCTGATGGCACTCCAAACACAGCACACTCTCTCAACCCCGTACCATGTATCTATGTCACAGACAACAATTCTGCCACAATCAAGGATGGCAGACTTGCTGACGTCGCTCCTACCATCCTCCACATCATGGGACTGGAGCAACCATCCGACATGACGGGTGAAAACCTTATCTCAGACTAAAAAGGGTATTTCCTCCTTTCTTAGGAGCATCATAAAACCCCTACACCTCGAATGAAGTGTAGGGGTTACTTTTTGTATGAAGTGTTTTCTCAGCTTAAAGCTGCTCGTCACTTTCGTCAGCTATGCCTTCATCAGTGCCACCAGCTGTATAATCCGTATTAGGATTGTATATATCCGAGCCACTGAGAATTACAGACATTTTTATCGCAACCACCTTTACCAATGGCATAACATATTCTTTCTTTTTCATAATGCTTTATTCATTTTAAGGGGTTACACATTTACTCATTAACTACCTTCTTGCCATCTATGATAACAATACCCTTAACATTTGCGTTTACACGCTGACCTGCCACATTGTATGCAGGAGCAACTACAAACTCGCTCTGCTCTGCTACACCATCAATGGCAGTTGCATCATCAGTGGTGAAGGAGAGTACTGACAAACTTGTAGGAATACTTGTTGCTGGGATATAAGCTGAGTACTTCTTCAAGGTACGACCTGCATTGTTGAGCTTCCAACCCACCTTCTTGTTTGCTGTATCAGTAATGGTAAGGAAGTATATCTTACCTTCTGTATCGAACGTAGGAGTCTCAGAACCCGTAGCTACGAGTTTGTTAGTGCTTGACCAATCTGTGCCTTCTGAGCATGAACTAAAGACGTATGTACCCTTAGCAGCAGAAATCATCAGACCAGTGTTTGCAGCCACACTGTTGCCTTCTACTATCTTAGTAGTTGTCAACGTGCTTCCATTAAGTCCCGTGATAGCGAATGCCGTAACACCTTCAGGTATTGTGGTAGCGAATGGTAAGCCTACGGTAGCGAAACCTGTATCGCCCACTACAACGCTAACTATGCTTATTTCCTCTGAAACTTGTCCCAAACCACCCATCTCATTTGCTGCACAAACGGTGTAGGTACCATTTTCTGTAGTTTCGTATGAGGTAGTTGTCACGTTAGCAAGATATTCACCATCCTTGAAGATTACGTAACAGAGTGCATCATCTATATCTTCCCATGAGATGGTCTTGTTACTCAGTGCCACCACAGGAGCAGCCATTACAGTTGTGTAGTCAGTTGGCAACCATGAGTCTGTTCCACCAAGCACATTTCCAAGGGTAAACTTAGCAGCCTCCTCCGCGGTCAGCACTGGAGTGTAGGTGTTGGTACTTGTTGGAGAGTTTGTGCGTCCACTCAGATCGAGGGCTTCACCATTGGCATTCATTGAGTTGTACTCATAGAAGTGAGTAGGAAGCTCGCTCATGCTTGACCATCCTGCTGTTGCTGGGAGCACCTCCATCGTGGTATTCAGGAAGTATGCACGTGGCTCATTCTGCCAAGGACGACCAAGGGTGTAGCTACCCTCATTAGTAGTAGCCGCAGCAGCATCAACAGCCTTTATTGTACACTCTTGGAAGACATAACCCCACTTTGTGCTACTGCTAGTGTTAGGAGCAACAATTACATTTCCACCACGGTTCTCAAGCACGAGGTCGGTATGATAGTAGTAGTTATCGCCACCACCACAAATAAAGTCCACAGTACCATGAATCTGACAATCCTCAAAGTATGCACGATGTCCAGTCACCTGTGTATCTTGGTTAGAGAGCATGCGAACATTCTTCATGATGGTCTTGTCACCACCATAGATGGCTACTGACACACCATTGAACGAGCCTGTTCCATAATCGAAATCATTCTTCACGGTCAAATCCTGCAAGTAGAAACCTGAACCATAGCGCAGGTTAAGTACAGGATTACTGATACCAGTGCTGGTACCTCGGATAACAACTCCGTCACGGCTCTCACCAATGAATGATACATTGTGAGCATTTACCCACTGTACGGTAGACTCGCTGCTACCCAGATTATAGTCGCCATTCTTCAGGAAGATGGTCTTACGTGCTGCCGAACTGCTATTATTTGAAGTTGTTACTGCAGTGATGGCAGCCTTCAGTTCATCAGCTGTACCCACCACATAATCATATTCTGCAGAAGTTATAGCTTCCTTCGCAGGTATGTTTACAGCTACCTCGATAGCTGATGCGTTTTTGTTGCCATAGGTATCTTCTACCGCATTGGCTGCGATAGTCAGCGTATAGTTGGTGCTATAGCTCAGATCCCATACAGGGAAGTATAGAGTTGATGCACCACCCTCTGCAGTTACTGTTGTATTGTTGATGGTAGCACTTACATTATTAGTAATCTCACGATCAAAACTTACAGCCACCACAGCGTGGTTCTTTTCTATAGTCACATTCTCTGCCGTCTTCTGTGGAGCTGTGCCTGGGTCGCTATGGGCAACTGTCAGTTCGTACCATCCAGTAATCTGGCTACCTCCTGTAAAGCTGAAGACGATAGGCTCACCAGCCTTATGGTTCTCCAGATTGATGATAAGGTCGTATTTTGCGTGTCCTCCACCGCCGTTCTGTGAGTATCCGAAGTCACACTCTGTAGGGATATATGCCGTCATGCCGTCAGACGTGATGGTGTTGAACGATCCCGCAGTATAGTTGTCGATGAACTCACGAATGATAAACTGTTTTACTTGAACGTCAGAAGGAACGGTAAGTGTGAATGGGTTATCATTCTTATTCAGCTTAAAGCCACTGTTGTTCCAACCATCGCCAACAGGTGACAGGCTATAAATGCCATTAGACCACACATTATTAGAAACGCCATCGCTTGTGTATTTCAGATTGACAGTCTCTTCACCTTCACCCTTATTGTAGGTATGTATACCTTCAACGATGAGAGTGTAGGTCTTATCACCCTGTGTAATAGTATATGTACGCGAGGTGCCTGTTCCACTTACTACACCTGCTGCCTGTGCACTGGTGTCGAAAGTAGCCTGCACCGCAGGTACACTGGTATAGGTATTGCCAGAGAGTGTAGCAGTATAAGCATCACCATTGTTGATAGCAGCAATGATTTCGCTGCTAACGGCTACGCCATCAACCGTCAATTCTGTAATACCTGTGATAGCAGCTGCAGGATATGTTACTTCGACATAACGATAGTATGTGCCACCCTTTACGGTCAAAGTTGAAGAGTTGTTTGTTGGAGTGGTAGCATAGGTTGCAATATAACTTGCGTATGAGCTATACTCATTATCATCCACAAAACTCTTTACGTCAGAGTCATTCTTTGGTTCACTCATAGAGTAAGCCTTAACTGTAGTGCCTTCTACAGATGGGAAGGAGATTGTAGTGCCCTCATTTATCTGTGCCCAGTCTGTCCAACTGCCATTATCAAACTTACCACTTGTAGCATCAATATCCAACTTCATGTCTATTGTATTGCCATTGACGTTTGCCTGCTGCACGAGAATAGCAGTTGCTCCTGTTCCCTGCATAGAGATTGTAGGACAACCATTCCCTCTTTGGAAGTCCCATCGCACTGTCATCTCACTTACCGTTTGGTCAAAGGTGTAGGTATTCTGTGTGAACACTGCATTCAGTGTGACATTTGCAGTAGGAGTATAGCTATCGCCTGGCTCGTAGGTTGTATTACCATCACTCCAGCCTGTCAGGGTGTAGCCATTCTTGTAGAGGGTACGGTTAACAGGAAGGGTAACAGCATTGCCAGCAGTAGTGTATGCTACACTTGGAACAGAGCCCTCTACACCATCCGTAGTGTTAGCGTAAGTAACAGCGTACTTCACCTCTGGAACAGAGTTCACACTCTCGATAGAGAAGTAAGGGGTGTAGTTGCCACAAACCACAGTGATGGTCTCGTCATTGGCTGCTGTGTACCACACCGAGATGACGTTATCGGTGGTATTGTTATGATAGCAAGCACCTGTATTCTGATTAAAAGAAGTCACCGTTTGTCCGTTTTCATCTACAATGTTAAGCGTACTGCTTTCATCAGCGTTTTTTACGTAGCCTGTTCCAGTACCAAATTGACAAGTACCGAGCGTTATCTTGTAGATACCAGCCTTTACTGGAACTTTTGCCTTGAAGTTGACATAGCCATGATCACTTCCGTTGAAGTTTCCAGCGCTGAGCAGGGCGTTATAGTTTGCAGGTTCTTCATCTGCATAGTTGTATGTTTCTCCATCAATAGTCAGATATTTCTGCAGATTACTGCCTGATGTTCCCAACTGCCCATTGCGCAGGTCAATAGCGATAGGTGTCCAACTGTCAATACTAAGACCAAGATCTTGATAGTCTATCAAATAGCTTGCAGATGTTGACATAGTTAACTTTATGCTCTTATAACCAGCGGTAACACTGCCCAGTTCGAAAGCTGTAGGAGTTGTCAGACCTTGGCATACAGCACTTGTGATGGAAATATCTTTATTGATTTCAACTTCACCTGTGGATAAATCGGTAATCTTCACATTTACAGTGCCATCTCCATTATGTGTCATACCGATGTTCAGCGTAGCTTTTCCTGCTGATATTACATAAAGGTCAGGATAGTAACAATATGTATTATTACTAAGCCAGCCAACTTTTCCATTGTTGTTATAATTGTAGCGAACATCTTTATGATAGGTTCCCTTACTCAGGGTAACGTCTCCTGGCATTTCATCGAGTGATGTCAGATATGCAGTTTTGTTATACACACCAATGCTACCAAGGTTGCAAACATAGCTGCTGGTATTAGTGAATGCAAACTTCAGCGTAACAGTGCCTGCAGGCACCTCGCCTAAGTCAAAAACATGCTTGGTAATAGGTGTCCAATCGCCAGTATTCTCAATATCAACAGTCTCAGTAAAGAAATCCTGTGTACCATCATTCATCGTAACTGTCACCTGAGGGTTGCTGTCGTTGTTATTGCCCGTCAGGAATGTCAGCACCATATCCTGTGCTGAGTAATTAGTCAACGTGAAGGTTGCAGTAGCACCATTAGAGATACCTCCAAGATTACCACCATCATTGTTGTTGATGGTACCTGTGGTTTGCGACTCACTAGTGATGAGGTAATTTCCCACTGTCAATGGCACAGATGTATCTGCCATCGACTTAATCACTCCCATAATGAGGAGGAGAAAGGTTAGTAGTAGGTTTCGTTTTTTCATACTTCTTGTTTTTTATAAATAATTTTGTAATAGTTTGTCTATTGTTGCATCGTTGACTGGTGCAAAGTTACCTATATTATATAAAAAGGTGTAGTAAATTTATCCAAACGAGGTGCAAAAAGTGCTTCTCGCGATTGATTTGATATAAAATTCACCTACCTTGCTCCATTTTTACCACATACAGGATCTTAAACTGAGTTGCCTAAGATTTTACCTTCCACCAATAACCTCTATCTACAAAAGCATTACCTCTACATGCAGAGGGAGCCCCTCTGCATGCAGAAGCATTACTTCTGCAACTAGAGGCATTACTTCTGCATGTTAAAGCATTGCCGGAAGTTGTTAAAGTAATGCCGGAAGTTGATAAAGTTATGCCGGAGCATATTGAAGCAAAAAAAGTTTTTTTTGCGCTTAACCTCCCTATTTTGCCCTCATCCCGCATAAACACTGGGGTCAGCATAGGGAGGTTACCCCTCCAGACCTCCCTATCTACCTCCCTTAAACCTCCCTATCTACCTCCCTAATTTTTACTAAAGGCAACCTGTCCAACTTTTTGGGGTCAGTTCAGGACCTCTAAGGGAGGTCATAGGGAGGTATTTTAATCCTACCTCCCTATCGTCAGCCCGCATGAACACTGGGCTCATCACCTATATAGGGAGGTTAGGGAGTTTTTTTCGCACAAACTTTTTTTTCGCCAGTAAATTAGGATCACTCGTAAAAACCTGTGTCGATTGTCCATAAAAAAAGACTGGTAGATCTTCAACAGAAGAAATACCAGACTTTATTAACTAACTACTAATTTTTTACTAACTTAAAAGGTCGGAACTTCACAGCTGCGTATCTTTCTGTTGCAAAGGTACGAAGATTTTAAAATAATGAGGGGGTAAATTTGTTCCAACTGAAGGGAAATTTGTTCCAAAATACTACAGAATAACAAAAAAGCCCGATTTAATCGAACTTTTCTGTATTAAAAAAATTGCGAAATAATTGGATCAGTAGTAAATTCTTATGTTTTAAGATTTAACAAAAACAAGAAAGAACCCCTGTCTATGGCATAAGTCTTATAGACTTTAGCAGTTTTTCAAGCTTTAGTGCCATTGTAAGTAAACTTTCATGTCACTAACTCTTGAACTCCTGCACCTATCTTCGCTAGGTTATGCCATTGCCAGGCAAAAACAACGGTTCTACGAACCTGAAAAACTCTCTTTCAACCTTAACGATACGCAATCTTAGATTGCTACGATACGCTTCGCTACGATACGTCACCTATTGGTGACTACGATACGCAATCATAGATTGCTACGGGGAAATGGTTTTTCAGTGAGTGAAACGAACGTGGTTTTTGCCTTGATGAGATAGAGTCCCTGAAAGGGATAACGAAATTAGTTCTAAAGCTGTCTGGATGCTAGCA
>JAZLBU010000082.1:0-27235 GCA_045613845.1 Prevotella sp.
AGTCTCTTGGCATCACCATTCGCGAGATAAGTATCAAGGAGGCTTGCATACAGCATTTCAAAGACATAAACCACGATATCGATGTGCATGATGTGACCTATGAGAATGGTCAGGCTCGCGAGCGCACACAGATACTCATGGATCTGAGCAACCAACTTAACGGTTTGGTAATAGGAACAGGCGACCTCTCCGAACTGGCTCTGGGATGGGCTACATATAATGGTGACCACATGTCTATGTATGGTGTCAATGTCTCTATTCCTAAGACCCTCATCAGGTATATTGTGACCTATGTGGCTGATAGTGGTGTTGACCCAGCAAGCCGACTCACTCTGCTTGACATCATAGACACCCCAATCTCTCCAGAACTCATACCAGCTGACGAGAATGGCGACATAGTGCAGAAGACAGAAGACCTTGTTGGTCCTTACATCCTGCATGATTTCTTCCTCTATTATGTACTCCGTCATGGCTTCAAACCTTCTAAGATACTGATGCTCGCCAAACATGCCTTTGCCAATGGCGAAAAATATAAGTATGATGATGAGACCATAAAGAAATGGCTCAAGACATTCATCAGACGTTTCTTCTCACAACAATTTAAGCGCTCCTGTCTGCCTGACGGTCCTAAGGTGGGTTCTGTATCGCTCTCACCTCGTGGCGACTGGCGCATGCCAAGTGATGCCTCGTCAAAGATGTGGTTGGATGAAATAGAAACTCTTTAACTATTGAACCTTTGAACCTTTGAACTTTTGAACCCTTGAAGTACTTTCCTTGTGCAAAAATAAATCTGGGATTGAACGTAGTAAGAAAGCGTACTGACGGCTACCACGACCTCGAGACGGTGTTCTATCCTGTTAACATCCATGATGAACTGGAGGTTACATTATCTGGTTCTGAGGGGTGCCAGCTCGAAGTACTAGGTTGCACAGAACTGTGTCCACCAGAGAAGAATCTTGTAGTGAAAGCTTACAACCTAATAGGTGAGCATTACAAATTGCCAGGTATAAAGGCTACACTGACCAAGAATATCCCCTCACAGGCAGGAATGGGAGGAGGTAGCAGTGATGGTGCTTACATGATAAGAGCTATCAATGAGCTATGCTCACTTGGCATGTCAACACAGGAAATGCAAAACTTTGCCATACAGCTTGGGGCTGACTGTCCATTCTTCATTACCTCGCAAACAGCTTACGCTGAGGGAAAAGGAGAAGTGTTAACTCCCTTTTCTTCAGACGTTTCAGTATTTAAGGATGGCTACTTCATAGTGCTAATAAAACCTGATGTAGCAGTAAGCACCAAAGAGGCTTATGCAGGCATCACCCCTCATGCACCTAAGATGAACTGTAGGGAAATAGTGTTGAACACACCAATAAATGAGTGGTGCAATACGTTGCATAATGATTTTGAGGACAGCATATTCATCAAACTCCCGATACTTGGCGAGATAAAACAAGCCATGTATGATAGTGGTGCCGTCTATGCATCTATGTCTGGTTCAGGCAGTACGATATACGGAATATTCCATAACAACACAAACAAAAAAGAACTAACAGAAAAAAGCAAAATAACGCAATATGCCAACAAATACTACTTCAAGATCCTCTAGGAGAAACAATAATACTGCTCCTGTTGACACCTCGATGGGACACCTTCCTCCACAATCGGTGGATATAGAGAAGGTGGTGCTCGGAGCATTGATGATAGATAAGGATGCCTTTACCGTGATTAGCGAACTGTTGCATCCTGAGACCTTCTACGACCCTCGTCATCAGAAGATATATAATGCTATTCTCACCCTCAGTATGAGAGAGCAGCCTGTTGATATCATGACCGTATGTCAGGAACTGAAGCAGGAAGGCACTTTTGACCAGGTGGGAGGCAGTGCCTATGTTGTTGAGTTGTCAAATACAGTGGCATCATCAGCCAATATAGAATATCACTCACACATTCTAGCTCAGAAATATGTGGCTCGCCAACTTATCTCTTACGCTTCAGGCATAGAGACAAAAGCGTTTGACGAGGGACAGGACATAGACGAACTGATGCAAGAGGCTGAAGGAAAACTCTTTGAGTTGTCACAGAAAAATATGCGTCAGGATTATGTTCAGATAGACTCTGTGGTGCAACAGGCTCGTACCATCTTGGAGAAAGCTGCCAGCAATTCTGGCGGTATCACAGGTTTGTCAACAGGTTATCCAGGACTTGATGATGTGACATCAGGATGGCAAGAGTCAGACCTTATTATCATAGCTGGTCGTCCTGCCATGGGTAAGACGTCGTTTGCCCTGTCACTTGCCAAAAACATCGCTATAGATAATAAAGAACCTGTAGCATTCTTCTCACTTGAGATGAATAATGTGCAGCTTGTCAACCGTTTGATATCCAACGTATGCTCTGTTCCTGGTACCAAAATCCTTAATGGTCAGTTGAGCCAGGATGAGTGGTCACGCTTCGACAACAACATAGGCAAGATGCAAGGGGCTCCGCTTTATGTTGATGATACACCAGGTTTGTCTGTGTTTGAGTTACGAACTAAGGCACGTCGTCTGGTGAAGGAGAAACAGGTCAAACTCATTATGATTGACTACCTCCAGCTGATGAATGCTAATGGTATGAAGTTCAACTCACGTCAGGAAGAGGTTTCAACCATTTCACGCTCACTGAAGGGATTGGCTAAAGAGCTCAATATTCCTATCATTGCTCTGTCACAGTTGTCACGTGACGTGGAGAAACGTCAGGGTTCAGGCGCAGGAACAGCCAATGGTGCTCGTCCTCAGTTGAGTGACCTGCGTGAATCTGGTGCCATAGAGCAGGATGCCGATATGGTATTGTTTGTGCACCGTCCTGAGTATTATGGTTTGGATATGGACTCTGATGGTAACTCTCTGAAGGGTATGGCGCAGATTATTATAGCCAAGCACCGTAAGGGTGCTACCAAAGACGTCACCCTTTCATTCAAGGGCGAATACACACGTTTTGCTAATCCTGACGAGTATGATCCTTATGCTAATTCAGACGGTGGCAATATAAGGAGTTCGTCTCTCAATACCTCTTTTGGTATGGATGACGATCCTCTGGCTGGTGGTCATATATCTAATGATGACGTACCTTATTAAATGCGGACTGTGAATGAGGATACTATACAGTAAATACGATAAGACCAAAATAGGATCATTGCCACGTATTGTCTTTCCTGGTCGCAAGATTGTCATACTAACAGAGGCTGAAGCTAAGAAGGCTGTTGACTATCTGCTACAACAAGACTTGCTGGGCTTTGATACTGAGACTCGTCCTGTCTTTAAGAAAGGAAGGAGTAACAAAGTAGCTCTATTGCAGGTGAGCACCCGCGACACCTGTTTTCTGTTTCGTCTTAACAGAATAGGACTATGTGCTGCTATCATAGAACTCTTGGAGTCAACAAAGGTAAAGAAGATAGGACTCTCTTGGCATGATGACCTCATGATGCTACATAAAAGGGGGGAATTCAATGCTGGAGGTTTTGTAGACCTGCAAGACCATATGGATGAGCTTGGCATACAGGACAGAAGTCTTGCCAAACTATATGCCAACTTTTTTGGTGAGCGTATATCAAAGCGAGAGCAGTTGTCCAATTGGGAAGCTGATGTGCTTACTGAAAAACAAAAAGACTATGCAGCAACTGATGCATGGGCTTGCGTAAAACTATATGAGGAATATGTAAGGCTAAAAGAGACACAAGACTACCAGCTGATAGTAGTTCCTGAGCCTGAACTCGAACTTAACTCTAACCCTCAAACCAATTAATGAAACAGATATATCTAAAGAAAGGCAAGGAAGAAAGTATTATGCGTTTTCACCCATGGGTGTTCTCTGGTGCTATACAGAGTATGGATGAAGGCATTAGTGAAGGTGATATTGTTGATGTGATATCATATAATGGCGTATTAGTGGGGCGTGGACATTTCCAGATAGGTTCCATAGCAGTGCGCATCCTCACCTTTACTGATGAGAAAATAGATGATGCTTTCTGGAATAACCGTCTTTCTGTTGCACTTAAGATGCGACAGGATATAGGTATTGCCGACAATCCAGACAATAACACCTACCGTTTGGTGCATGGTGAGGGTGACAATCTTCCAGGCCTTGTCATTGACTGTTATGGTGACACCGCTGTGATGCAAGCACATTCAGTGGGCATGCACATGTGTAAGGACTCTATCGTAAAAGAGTTGGTTAAGGTTATGGGGACTCGCATAAAAAATGTGTATTATAAGAGCGAGACAACCCTTCCTTACAAGGCTGATATCAGTCAGGAGAACACCTTCCTCTATGGTGGCACTAATGATACTGTTGCCTTGGAGAATGGTCTGAAGTTCCGTGTTGACTACCTTCGTGGTCAGAAGACAGGCTTCTTCATCGACCAACGTGAAAACCGTTCTTTGTTGGAGAAATTCTCCAAGGGCAAAAAAGTGCTCAATATGTTCTGCTATACTGGTGGCTTCTCTTTCTATGCCATGAGGGGTGGGGCAGAGCTGGTTCACTCTGTTGACAGTTCTTCAAGGGCTATAGAACTAACTACTGAAAATGTGAATCTCAACTTCCCTGATGACGAGCGCCATGTAGCATACTGCGAGGATGCGTTTAAATATCTTGATAAGGCTGGCAACAATTACGACCTAATCATTCTCGACCCACCAGCTTTTGCCAAACATAGGGCAGCTTTGCGAAATGCTCTCAAGGGTTACACTCGTCTTAATATGAAGGCTTTCGAAAAGATTAAGCCTGGTGGCATTATCTTTACCTTCTCATGTTCACAAGTAGTTACCAAAGACAATTTCCGTAACGCTGTATTCACAGCTGCTGCACAGGCTGGTCGCAAGGTTCGTATTCTGCATCAGTTACACCAGCCTGCTGACCATCCTATAAATATCTATCATCCAGAAGGCGAATACCTAAAGGGATTGGTTTTATATGTTGAATAAAGTCAAAGCATACATCGACAAACATCATTTGCTTGACAGTGGCAAGTATCTTCTTGCTTTGTCAGGCGGAGCAGACTCTGTGTGTTTGTTAAGGATGATGCTTTCACTGGGCTATGACATTGAAGCTGTTCATTGCAACTTCAAACTGAGAGGAGAGGAGAGCGATCGAGACGAACAATTTTGCGTCTCTCTCTGCCAGTTTCATGGCGTAGTGTTGCATAAGGTGCATTTTGACACAAAGGAATATGCCTTACTCCACAAGATAAGTATTGAGATGGCTGCGCGTGAACTGCGATACAACTATTTTGAACAATTGCGTGTGGCTATTGATGCTAAGGGCATACTCGTGGCTCATCACAGGGATGATAATATTGAGACTGTATTGCTTAATATCATTAGAGGCACAGGAATACGTGGATTAGAGGGCATCAAACCCCGAAATGGTATGATAATACGTCCTCTTTTGTGTCTTTCCCGTCAAGATATCCTGTCATATCTTAGTTCCATCAATCAGGAATATATTACTGACAGCTCAAATATGGTGGCTGATGTACAACGTAATAAAATCCGTTTGAACGTCATCCCTGTACTAAAGGATATAATGTCCTCTGCTACTGACAATATCAGCAACACTATAAACCATGTAGCAGAAGCTGTGAAGGTGTATGATGATGCAATAAATAATAGCACCAGTCTGTGCTTCAAGGATGGAAAGATAGATCTGGAAGCTCTCTATCAGCAACCATCACCAGAGGCTGTGCTATATGAAATACTCAGTCGATATGGTTTTAATTCCGTACAGGTTCAGCAGATTTATAATAGCATCCAGTCATCTCAGCCTGGTAAGATATGGAAGTCTGAACACTACGTAGTGGCTATGGATAGAACTACACTGATAATAGGCAAACCTGTAGAGGCATTGCCTGTGATGGTGATTCCTGAATGTGGCATATACAGATATGCAGGCGATACAGCCACCATTAGTCTTGAGGAAAAAGAATTTAGCAGTATGCTTGATATAAGCAAGGAACCATCTATTGCAACACTCGATGCAGAAAAGATAACATTCCCTCTGACTCTTCGTCCTGTTAAACCTGCAGATAAGTTTACTCCCTTTGGCATGAAAGGTTACAAGCTTGTGAGTGATTATCTCACAGACAAAAAACGCAATTATTTTCAACGAAACAGCCAATTGGTGATAGAAGATGCCACAGGCGAGATAATATGGCTGGTGGGCGAGAGAGTATCAGCCCAAGTTGCCATAACAGCGGATACAATAAAAACTCTTACTATCCGTTATTATTAGAGATGAAACTCAATATTTTCCATATAGCCACTACATTGTCATTACTTTTTGCTTTGGTCATGACCATATCAAGTTGTGATGACAACGACTCTTTTTCAACATCGCCAAATAACAAACTCACCATATCTCACGAAACCCTGAGCCTTGACACCGTATTTTCCAAGGTTCCTTCTGCGGCTAAGAAAATTATGGTGTATAACCATTCTGGCGATGGCATTCGCATACAGTCTATCCAACAGTTGAAGGGGGCTGATAAGTCAGGCTTCCGTGTTAACGTCAATGGTGTGTTTATTGACCCTGAACAGAATAGCACCATAGGAATGCCGATGGAACTGCGTGCTGGCGACTCCCTCCGTGTGTGGGTGGAACTGACATCACTTAAGGAGAATGGTACTGTAGAACCTCAGCCATTGACTGACGACCTTTGCTTCAACCTTGAAAGTGGTAGCCAACAGAAGGTTAACCTCAAAGCATGGACATGGGATGCTGACACATTATATAACCATGTGCTCACCAAGGACTCCGTAATAGATAATAAGGGGAAGAGACCTCTCGTGGTCTATGGACGTCTTATCGTCAATCCTTCTGTCACTCTTACTGTTAATGCAGGTTCTATTATCTACTTCCATCAGGATGGTGGTATGAATGTTAAAGGCAGACTCCTTGTCAATGGCAAGAGTGGTGAGGATGAAAAAGTCATTTTCAGATGCGACAGACTTGACTCCCTTCTGCAACTCAGTTATGACGAAATACCAGGCAAATGGCAAGGCGTAACCCTCGAGAAGTCTTCTGTGGGTAATGAGATTGATTACCTTGATTTGCATGGTGCAGAGTATGGTATTTTCTGTGATTCCTCAGACTACGAAACGATTGACGATATGCCTCAGAAACTCACCATGAAACATTCCACTATCATGAATGTTTTGGGAGACGGCTTGCAGGCTTTTGAATCAAAAGTGAACATTGAAAACTGTCTCATAGCAAATGCCAGCGGATACTGCCTGAATGCAATTGGAGGCAATGTGGATGTCAAGAGTACTACGCTTGCCTCATTCTATGGCTACACAGCCTCTCGTAAATATGCTCTTAGAATGTCTGACTATGTAGAGGAAGACAAGCAGTTGCCATTTAGAATGAGAATTGACAATTCCATCATTACTGGCTATGCTGAAGATCAAGTTTACTGGTTTCCACTCAAAAAGGAGAATGATCCTGACATTCTACTTCAGCACAGTTATCTGCGCACTCCGGAGCCTAAGGATGATTATTCCAAGAAGATGCTTCAGAATGACATTTACGATGCTAATGTAAGTGAGGAATATCGTGGAAAGGGGTTGTTTGTGGCTGTCAATGAAGACGGAACAAGTTTCTTTTATGACTTTACACCAAAAGAGAATGCTCCTGTGATAGGTGTTGCTGATGCCACTACATCATGTAAAGATGATATTCTGGGCAAGTCACGTAAGGAAACACCTGATATGGGTTGCTATGAAACCAACTACGAAACCAAGGAAGAGAAAAAGGAATAATGATAAGGTGTAACATAGACGAACTACTTGCTGAGGATGCCCTCCTTGCTGAAGAGGCAAAGAATGCGACTATATTGTCCTATGCTCCATATAGTAATTTTCATGTTGGAGCAGCTGTTCTGCTTGAGAATGGTGAGATAGTAAAGGGTGCCAATCAGGAGAATGCTTCATATCCTTGTGGTATATGTGCAGAGCGTTCGGCTTTGTCTACAGCTCAGAATATTTATCCTGGCGTGCCAGTAGTAGCATTAGCCCTCATAGCAGAAAGCAATGGAGAGATGGCGTTAGAGCCAGTTACCCCTTGTGGTATGTGTCGTCAGGTTATATCCGAAACACAAAAGAGATACAAATCAAATATACGTATCCTTATGCTCTCTAAAACAGAGGCAATAATTGCTAACAGCATAGAGGAACTCCTTCCACATGCTTTTATTTGACATAAATCTATTTGAATTTTAATTATTTGCGTATTATAGCGATAAAACGCAAAAAAAATGCAAAAAGATTTTCAAAACAGATATTTTTTTTGTAACTTTGCAACCACTTTGAGCGTAATAGCCAAATAATTAGCGTAATATCATACAAATACAAGTTATAAGAAAAATATGACAAAAGCAGAAATCATCAACGAAATTGTAGCAACAACAGGTGTTGCGAAGAAAGACGCTACAGTATGCGTAGAGGCTACAATGAAAATTATACGTGACGCAATGTGTAATGAGGAGAATGTTTATCTTCGTGGCTTTGGCACTTTCGTTGTTAAGAAACGTGCAGAGAAAACAGCACGTAATATTTCAAAGAACACTACTCTCACCATTCCAGCTCACAACTTCCCAGGATTCAAGCCTGCAAAAAGTTTCCAGCAGCGCATGAAGGGTGAAGAGGTAACTTCAGAGGATTAATTCGTTCAACGTGATTATATAATCAAACAAAAATATTACAATTATGCCTAACGGAAAAAAGAAGAAGGGCCACAAGATGGCTACTCACAAGCGTAAAAAAAGATTGAGAAAGAATCGTCATAAGAGCAAGTAAGCCCTATTGTCATTCCCAATCAAACAAAAAAGATTAAAAGAGCGAGAGAAAACTTCAGCATGAAGCCTCTTGCTCTTTTTTGTTACTTCTCACCTTATTAAATATTACCCCTATGACAAGCGAACTGATAATAGATGTTAGAGAGAAAGAAATAGCTATTGCATTGCTTGAGGATAAGGACTTGGTAGAATACCAAAACGAACCTCGCGATGCCTCCTTCTCTGTTGGAAATATCTATTTGGCTAAGGTCAAGAAGATAATGCCTGGTCTTAACGCTTCGTTTGTTAATGTGGGTTATGAAAGGGATGCCTTCCTGCACTACCTTGACCTTGGCATTCCATATTCTTCTTATGAGCGATGGCTGAAGCAAGTTACCAGCGATCGCAAAAATCTCTTTCCTTTTGAAAAGGCTTCAAAGATGCCTGATCTTCCTAAGGAAGGTAGCATTGCCAACATCCTGACTGTAGGACAAGATGTGTTGGTACAGATTGTTAAAGAGCCCATCTCAACCAAGGGACCCCGTCTCACAGGCGAAATATCCTTTGCTGGCCGATATCTCGTCCTTATGCCTTTTGGCGATAAGGTGAGCGTTTCTAACAAGATTAAGAGTGGCCAGGAGCGTAGCCGACTAAAACAGATGGTGCATAAAATCAAACCAAAGAACTGTGGCGTCATAGTACGCACAGTGGCTGAAGGACTACGCATTGAGGATATAGAAGAGGACATGCACCAACTTGCCAAACGTTGGGAAGATGTGCAAAGAAAGATACAGAAGGCTACAGGACGTCCTCAATTGGTATTTGAGGAAACTAGTCGAGCAGTAGCTATGCTTCGCGACTTGTTTAACCCTACCTACGAAAATATATGGGTAAATGACGAGTCTGTATATGATGAAGTAAAACGCTATGTGGAGCAGATAGCTCCTGAGCGTGCTGCTATAGTAAAGCTGTATAATGGTAAGGTGCCTATCTTTGATAATTTCAATGTCACCAAACAGGTGAAGTCTGGTTTTGGTAAGACGGTAAACTACAAGCATGGCGCGTACCTTATTATAGAACATACAGAAGCTATGCACGTGGTGGACGTGAATAGCGGCAACAGGTCGCGTGGCACCAATGAACAGGAGGCTAATGCTCTTGACGTAAACCTTGGTGCTGCTGACGAACTGGCTCGACAGTTGCGTCTGCGTGACATTGGTGGCATTATCATTGTTGACTTCATCGACATGAATCTTGCTGAGGATCGTCAGTTGCTATATGAGCGTATGTGTAAGAATATGCAAAAGGACAGAGCAAGACACAACATTCTGCCACTGAGTAAGTTTGGCTTGATGCAGATAACCCGTCAGCGTGTGCGTCCTGCTATGAATGTAAAGGTAGAAGAAACTTGTCCAACATGTATGGGAAAGGGTACCATCAAGAGCAGTTTATTGTTTACTGATACCCTTGAACAGAAGATAGCATACCTTACACAAAAAGTAGGGGAGAAACACTTCACGCTTTACGTACACCCTTATGTGGCATCCTACATCAACAAAGGATTATGGAGCATTAAACGCCAATGGCAGTTGAAATATGGCTCAGGCATACCATTCTTAGTATCATCCTTTGATGTTATTCCTTCTCAGGATTTGCCATTCCTTAGTTACATGTTTGTGAATAAGAACAATGAAGAGATAGATATGACGCAAGAAACTGATGGCGAATGATTGATAATTTAGTTAAATAAACAAAATTAAACGCCTACTTTCTTGCATCAGTCAGATATATTTAATAACTTTGCTAACAATCAAAGACAAAAGCATTATTAATTTATCTAAAAAACTATCTAAAACATTATGAAGAAGAAATTCATTTGTACCGTTTGTGGATATATCTACGAAGGTACCGAGCCACCAGCACAGTGTCCACAGTGTAAAGTTCCAGCTTCTAAGTTTAAGGAACTTGAAGAGAATACAGGTGCCCTGCAGTTTGTTCAGGAGCACGTTATTGGTATTGCTAACGAGTATGGCATCGACGAAGAAATGCGCAAGGATCTCAACGCTCATTTCAATGGTGAGTGCACAGAGGTAGGTATGTATCTTGCTATGTCTCGTCAGGCTGACCGTGAAGGCTATCCTGAGGTAGCAGAGGCTTTCAAGCGTGATGCTTCGGCAGAGGCTGAGCATGCAGCTAAGTTTGCAGAACTACTTGGCGACTGCGTTTGGGATACCAAGACCAACCTTGAGAAGCGTATGAATGCAGAAGCTGGTGCTTGTGAGGATAAGTTCCGCATCGCTAAGAATGCTAAGGCTAAGAATTGGGATGCTATACATGATACCGTTCATGAGATGGCTAAGGACGAGGCTCGTCACGGCAAAGGCTTCGAAGGACTCTATAATCGTTACTTCAAGTAATTAAATGAAGAAGAAGGTATTTATACCAATCATATTGTTTACAATCATCATCGCTCTTATCTTCAAAACTTGTGGAGGTGAGAGCGATGACTCGTCTCAGGACGTAGCAAATGTTCCACAGATTAATATTGACAAGAAGCTGCAACAGCGTATTGATTCTTTTGTCTCTAATACTCCTCATATAGGCAGTCTTGGACTTATGGTGTATGATGCTACAGCCAAACAAGAGGTTTATAGCTATAATCCAGACTCATTGATGAGTCCTGCATCATGCATGAAACTGCTTACTACCATTGCAGCTATAAAGCATTTCGGACGCTCTGCAGTGCATAAGAACCGTCTGTACACCTCAGGTAAGATGGTTGGTGACACCCTTGTGGGCAATATCACCCTAAAGGTGCAGTTTGACCCCATGTTCAATCGTGACAGCCTATACAAACTCACGGATGTTTTGCAAACAAAGCATATAAAGCGACTGAAGGGAAATGTGATACTCGATATGGCTGATTATGAGGGAATGGATCATGAAGAACACTGGACTCCAGGCGATCTGCGCACCCGCTATCTTGGTTTACCTTTCTCTGGAGGCAGAAAACTTCGTAATGAAATGATTTACGCACTCGCACGCATCGGAATACCTGTTCGCAGTGAGAATATCATCTTTGGAAGACTTGATTACCATGCATCAACCCTGATAGCACAGATAAATACTCCTATGCAACTTTCCTTTGAGAAAGCATTGAAAAACTCTTCTAATATCAATGCCGAATCAATACTTTATCCTCTTGGCTATCTGGTGAGTAGGAATGGGCATTTCAGAGAGAATGGAGTATTGAAGTTGCGCAACTTCGTGGCTCAGGAACTGCAAATGAATCCTCGCACGTCATGTTCCATAGAGGATGGTTGCGGACTGTGCCCTTATGACAAACTCACTCCTAGACTGCTAGTCACCCTGCTTGAGTACGCCTCCAAGCATAAATATATATATAATGAAGTATATCAAGACCTTCCGTTAGCTGGCACCGATGGCACACTCTATGATCGTATGCAACACCCAAGAGTAAAAGGCAAAATCAAGGCTAAAACAGGCACACTCACCAGAGAGGGGGGGATAAGTTCTCTTGCAGGATATTTCACGGCATCTGATGGTCATCTTATAATTTTCGCAATCATAAACAACGAGTGTCCTGTGATGGATGGTAGATGGTGGCAAGACAACTTACTTAAGCGCATCATGTAGTAAGATATGAAGTTCGCAACGTTCAGGGTAAAAAAGTAATAAAAAAAAGGAAAGTCTAACAGACTTTCCTCATTGGGTTGCGGAGACCCGACTCGAACGAGCGACCTCCAGGTTATGAGCCTGGCGAGCTACCAACTGCTCCACTCCGCGATGTTAAATTTCGAAATGTGGGTGCAAAGGTAGCAATTTTTTTTGAAATACCAAAATATTCTACAAATTTTATAATGTATTTGATGAAAATATTTTTAAATTATATGTTTGAACATAGTATTAGAAAGGTTGCTATTGCCTTGATTTTACTGGTATGGAGTGGGGGAGTAATGGCACAAATCACATGTCAAAGGCAGGATAGCTTGAAGGTCGTAGAATTACTGAAACAGGGTTCCAAACAAAAGTTTAAGGCAAAGAAAGAACTGATGACCTATTACGGAAATAAGCTTAAGAACGTGCCATACGTACCTGCTACCTTAGAAGTTAACAATAAGGAACAATTAGTGGTAAACCTCAGAGAGATGGACTGCACTACTTTTGTAGAAACCGTTTTAGCTCTTGCAAGGACAACATCACAGGGTTCAGTGAGATGGGAAGATTATTGCATGAACCTTACTAAGATAAGGTATGCCAATGGTGTGATGAAAGGTTATCCTTCACGTAATCATTACTTCGTATGGTGGGTTGAAAGCAACAAGAAACAAGGAATTGTAAGCACTCCGATGGATGATGATTATAAATCGAAAAAGAATAATAACGTATATAAGGTACAGAAAATAAATATAGACTGGATGACTACACATTCAGCTTCATACCCAATGCTGAAAGGTAACAAACAGTTTATTAAGGAGATAGCGGAGCACGAAAAGAAGACAAATGGTAAGTTGATGATGTATATTCCGAGGGCTAATCTTGGATTGAGCCAAAAGAAGATGAGATGGGTGGAAAATGGTGATATACTTGCTATCTGCACCAAGAAAAAAGGACTTGACACTACACATATAGGTATAGCAGAGTGGGGTAGTGACGGCAAACTGCACCTGCTGAATGCTTCACAAATACATAAAAAGGTGGTACTGGAGAGTATGACCTTGCAGAAGTATATGACCAAACACCCTTCGCAGCTTGGTGTGTGGGTAATAAAGCCTGTTTTTAAGTAAAAATAACACGAAAAGACTTGCACACCTTAGAATAAATGTGTAATTTTGCACACATAAAACCAATGTGCAATAGATATGTCAATAAGCAAAACAAGACAAATACTGGTAGATGTTGCCCGTCAGCTATTTGCTAAAAGTGGCATGGAAAATACCACGATGAATGACATTGCTCAGGCATCGGGTAAGGGACGTCGTACGTTATACACCTATTTTAGCAGTAAGGAGGAAATATATGCTGCTGTAATAGAATCAGAATTAGAAAGACTATCGGATAAGCTGGATGAAGTATTGGCTATGAAGATGAGTCCACAAGAGAAAATCATTGAACTCATATATACCCATCTGCGCTCAATACGTGAATCAGTAGTGAGAAATGGAAATCTACGTGCTGAATTTTTCAGAAACATTTGGATGGTTGAAAAATGCAGAAAGAAGTTTGATGCCGATGAGATAGATATCTTCCGCAAAGTGTATGCAGAGGGCAAGGCTGAAGGCGAATTTGACATAGACAATGTGGATATGGTAGCAGATATAACCCACTACTGCATCAAGGGTCTGGAAGTACCTTATATATATGGTAGGATTGGTCATGGAATGACTGACGACAGTTCACGTCCTTTGGTGGCAAAATTTGTTTATGGTGCACTACGTAAGAATGGACTGTAATTATTGCAAGTAAAAGATTAAACAAATATTATTATAAACTTAATTTTCAATTACTTAAATGGGACTTTTAACAGGTAAGACAGCATTGGTTACAGGTGCTGCTCGCGGCATAGGCAAGGCCGTTGCAATGAAGTTTGCTCAGGAAGGTGCTAACATCGCTTTCACTGATCTTGTGCTTAACGATGATATGGCCAAGGGCCTTGAAGAAACACGTAAAGAAATTGAAGCATTAGGCGTTACATGTAAGGCGTATGCTGGTAATGCGGCTGACTTCGAGGAAACAGAAAAGGTGGTTAAGCAGATAAAGGACGATTTTGGTTCTATTGATGTATTGGTCAACAATGCTGGTATCACTAAGGATGGACTGATGCTGAGAATGTCTGAAGCTCAGTGGGATGCAGTGCTGAATGTAAACCTTAAGTCTGCATTCAACTTCATACATGCTTGTGCTCCTATAATGCTACGTCAGCGCGGTGGTTCAATTATCAATATGTCTAGTGTTGTTGGTGTGCATGGTAATGCTGGACAGTGTAACTACTCAGCTTCTAAGGCTGGTATGATAGGTTTGGCTAAGTCTATTGCTCAGGAACTCGGACCAAAGGGTGTACGTGCTAATGCTGTGGCTCCTGGCTTTATTGAGACAGCTATGACAGCTCAGTTGCCTGAAGAAATTCGTGCTGACTGGATGAAAAAGATTCCACTTCGTCGTGGTGGTCAGGTTGAGGATATCGCCAATGTATGTCTGTTCCTTGCATCAGATATGTCAAGCTACGTATCTGGTCAGGTAATACAGATTGATGGCGGTATGAATATGTAATATGCTAAAACAGAGCTAATTATAAACGATGACTGTTCTTTACGAAGATAATCACGTTATAATAGTAAACAAACAGAGTGGGGAAATCGTTCAGGGTGATAAAACTGGCGATATCCCCCTTTCTGATATTGTTAAACAGTGGATTAAAGAAAAACACAATAAGCCAGGAAACGTGTTTCTTGGTGTTGTTCATAGACTTGACAGACCCGTGTCTGGTGTGGTGGTATTTGCCAAGACATCTAAGGCTTTAGCTCGTCTGAATGCTATGTTTGCCAAGCATGATGAGGTAAAAAAGACTTATTGGGCAATTACCAAGAATTGTCCTAAAGAGATGCAAGGAACGTTGACTCATTGGTTGGTGAGAAATGAAAAACAAAATAAATCGTATGCATACGATAAAGAAGTTCCTGGATCAAAAAAAGCAATACTTGATTATAAGGTTATAAAAAGTCTGGACAGATATCATGTATTGGAGGTTCAGTTGCATACAGGAAGACATCACCAAATAAGATGTCAGCTTGCAAAAATTGGTTGTCCAATTAAAGGTGATTTGAAATACGGTGCTGAAAGAAGCAACAAAGATGGAAGTATTTCTTTGGTGTCAAGACAGGTAGAATTTACACATCCAGTTTCTAAGGAATTTATCTCTATTATTGCACCTTTACCCGAAAATGATATTTGGAGCCATTTAAAAATGTGAATCAGCATTATGATAAATAGCGTATATTGAACCTTTGTACCCTCTCATAAAGGCAACCCTACCTTAGAAAGGCAACCCTACTGCAAAGTGCAGAGCATAGTCTCTTGAGAAATTGGTGTGAGCAATCGGAAAATGTTCTTCGTTGTTTGTATAAGCAGGATTGATAGCTTTCATTCCAAGGTCAAGTCTTAAAATGAAATAATCGAAATTCAATCTTAATCCTACACCGTAACTTACGGCTATTTCGTCATAAATACTTTTTAGTTTGAAATATCCGTTTGGCTGATCATCATAAGGTTTGATAGTCCAGATGTTTCCTGCATCAATAAATAATGCTCCCTGGAATTTCCAAAACAAGTCTGTTCTTAATTCAGCATTTAGGTCTATCTTGATATCACCTGTTTGGTTGATGAAATCAATACGTCCGTCAGTGCCTATAAATCCACCAGGACCCAAAGTGCGTACGTTCCATCCCCTGACGCTATTAGCACCACCTCCGAAATAGCGTTTCTCAAAAGGAATCATAGAGCTATTGCCGTATGGAATAGCAACACCTATTCTGCTATGCAGAGCCAGCGTATTACGATAGTCCAGTTTGAAAAGATGTGTGTAATCAGCATCTAATTTAACATATTGGGCAAACGCAACATTTGCTACCTTATACTGACCTAAATCATTTTTATTAAAATTAAAGGCATTAGCCAGTCCATATAATATATTGCCCGCTGTTTCTATATTGGTTCTCAATATGTCATTATCATCACTATAGTTTACGCCAAAGCCTATTTTCATGATAAACAGGTCTTGGTAGTTATATCTCAGAATAGCATTTCTACGGGTTTCGGAATCCAGATAATCCCTCTTGAAAGTCTCTGAAATCCAAGGCATTTTAATATAGTTGAGGTCTAACAAATCGAAGATGTACCCTACCCTGCCATTATATGAATTCCAGCGATAGCGCCATGATGTTGTTAACACATTGCGATGAAATTCTGGTCTGTTCTGAATATTGTAACTAATTGGGAATTCGGTTGTTGCGTCGTGACTTCTTTGAAAATTCCTTGACACCCAAGGCATGATGAACTTAGGGAAAGTAAGTTTTGTTTCGACACCTAATTCCCAGTAGTTGCTATTCTCATAGCCCTCCAGACCTCTGATAGCCTCAAATGCTCCACGAAGTTGCACTGACAACTGTTCGCTGCCATGAAAAATATTCCTATTTTCGTATGTTACAGACAGTGCTGCTCCGAAATCGCCAGAAGTATTTGTTCCCTCAGGCTGAATCTGTATAGAATGTGGTTTACGGCGAGCCACCTGAATGTTTACATCCAATTCATTACTGTCAGGAACCTCAGTAAAATGTATGTTGGTAGATCTGATGGCCTTTAGTCTTGCATATTTGTTGTATGTCTGCTGAACCTTCTTTGAGCTATACAGGTCTCCACTTTCTATAAGGTTACTGTTTTCAAGGGTTGACGGTCTGATATTCAACTCCTGACCAGGGATGGCATTATACGATACATTGCGAATGGTGTAACATGGATGTTGAGTTAAGGAATCGCGTGAACTTCTGCGATAAAGTCCCAGAAGCATCGTTATATCTACAGCCTTGTCCACCTTTGAACTGTCAGCTATAAACGTAATATTCTCCTTATTAAAATAATAATACCCGTGTTCGTTCAGCCAAGTGGTAATCTTATTCCTTGCAGAGTAAAGCTCATTGATAGAGAAACTCTCCCCTACCCTGAAGTCCTCATCCAACGGATAACTGGTTCTCAGCAGTGAGTCAATCCTTTTGTCAACAATATCGTATTTTACACTACGTAGCGTATATTGCTGGTTTGGGGTAACATAATATGTCACCGTAGCTCTTTTGTTCTTTTCACTAATGAGTGGCATCACCTCAGCATCAAGATACCCCTTGTTTTGCATCACCACCTTGAGGTTATTACAACTCACATCAACCAGTGCAGAGTCTAACACCACAGGCGCTTCACCCCACTTCTTCAGTCTTCTGTTGATAGCCTTTGTGGTATCTCGTCCTGCCATAGAGTATATGCCCAGAGGCACTTTCAGTGTAGAGAACCATTTAGTGTTGGTCTTTTGGCGAATGTACGTTGACAGGTCGTTCACACTGACGTTCTTGTCTGCTGAAACGACATTGTTCCTTGACAGGAGCAATTCACTGTCACCCACGAATTTAGTGCCATCACATGATGTCATTACTAGCAATGACAATGCTATACAACAGAGGCCTGATATGTATTTTAGTGAATTCACAACGGCAAAGGTACGAAAAAAATAGCAATCTGCCAAGACGATATAAATAAATGTACAAATAAAAGGCTGACTTCACAGCCAGCCTCATACCTATACAAAAACATTATGAACTTTATCTTATTAACAAAAACATTTATTAATTTCGAATGCAAAGGTACGATGATTCTGCAAAATACACAATACCTATTATTTGGTATTTTACTCCATCCCAATACTTAGGTATGTAACACAAAAAGTCAGCACACTCACTGAGGAATGTACTGACCTACCCTAATATATTATGAAAAAGGTGTTGGCTTAGATCTTGTCTATGCGCAACTGATGACGACCAGCCTCGAATGGAGTCTTGAGGAACTCATCTATCATCACTCCACACTCACGGTTAGTGATGAAGCGTCCTGGGAACACAATGCAGTTAGCGTTGTTATGCTGGCGCATAAGATGAGCTATCTCCACATTCCATGCAAGTCCTGCGCGCACGCCATGATGCTTGTTAAGAGTGATTGCCATACCCTGACCAGAGCCACAAATGGCAATGCCACAACTTACCACACCAGCCTCGATGTCCTCAGCCAGAGGATGAGCGAAATCAGGATAGTCACAAGAGCGGTCGCTATATGTGCCGTAATCCTTATACTCGATACCCTTTTCCTCTAAATACTGAAGAACATACTGCTTAAGAGGAAAACCTGCATGGTCGCAAGCGACACCAATAATTTTAACTTCCATAGCTTTTTGATTTGTTTAAATTAATAGTTATGATAAAATAGATTTTACTTGATTATATACATTCTCGGCTGTATAGCCCAGTTTCTCATCGAGCACCTTGTATGGTGCTGAATAGCCGAAGCGGTCAAGTCCCCACACTTTTGATTTAGCATCTGCACCAATGAGGAACGACTGTAGGTTCACAGGCAGTCCTGCTGTCAATCCAAACACCTTTGCTCCAACAGGTATAATAGACTGTTGGTAATCAAGAGGTTGCTCACGGAACAGTCCCTCTGACGGTACGCTGACAATTCTTACCTTCACACCCTCCTTGCGAAGCAGCTCTGCCCCACTCTGCAGTGTTGACACCTCTGAACCTGATGCCACGCAGATGATATCAGGGTTATCGTCTGATTCACCTATTATATATGCACCCTTCCTTGCCTGAGCATAGTCAGTGGTGGATGGTAGATTATCTATATTCTGGCGAGAGAAAATCAATGCCGTAGGTGTTGACATATTCTCCATTGCCATAGCCCATGCTACCGTAGTTTCCTCAGCATCAGCAGGACGCAGCACCAGTGTCGATGGTTTGCCAGCATGGTTGCGCATCTTCTCCATGAGCCTTATCTGTGCTTCTTGTTCCACAGGCTGATGGGTTGGGCCGTCTTCTCCTACGCGGAATGCGTCATGTGTCCATATAAACTTAATAGGTACCTGCATGAGAGCAGCCATACGGATGGCTGGCTTCATATAGTCTGAGAATACGAAGAAAGTGCCACATGCAGGAATGATACCTCCATGCAGAGCCATACCTATGCATACGCAAGCCATAGTAAGCTCTGATACACCAGCCTGCAGGAATGCCCCGCTAAAGTCATCCTTGGTCAGAGCATGTGTCTTCTTCAGGAATCCGTCTGTCTTATCTGAGTTTGACAGGTCTGCTGAAGCACATATCATGTTAGGCACTTGTTCAGCCAGAACGCCAAGACATGCCGAACCAGCAGCACGGGTAGCCGCACCAGCCTTCTGCTCTAATGCTGACCAGTCTACCTTTGGTGCTTTGCCATCAAACCAGTCTTTCAGCTGTGCCGACTTCTCTGGGTTAGCCTTCGCCCATTCTTCTTCTTCCTTGTAACGCTCAGTGCATATCTCTGCCAGTTCGGCATCACGCTTAGCGTACATTTCCTTTACCTCGTCAAAAATCTGGAACGGATTGTCAACATCGCCACCCAGATTCTTTATAGTATTAACGTATGCACCACCACCAAGCGGAGCACCGTGTGTCTTGCAGTCAGCCTCGTATGAAGAGCCGTCCTCCTTCAGGGCACCCTTGCCCATCACGCACTTACCTATTATCAGCGTAGGCTTGCCCTTAACCTTCTGTGCCTCTTCTATTGCAGAACGTATCTGGTTGACGTCATTACCATTTATTTCTATAACATACCAACCCAGAGCACGATACTTGGCAGCGGTATCTTCGTTCATCACCACCTTAGTCTCTGTCGATAGCTGAATGTCATTAGCGTCATAGAACATTATGAGGTTATCCAGTCCCAGTACTGAAGCCAAACGTGCACTTCCCTGAGAAATCTCCTCCTGAATGCCGCCATCTGATATATAGGTGTAGATGGTTTCCTTAGCAAAAGTAGGATTGCCAGTACGTGCAGCAAGGAACTTAGCAGCTATGGCAGCACCCACAGCGTATGTGTGTCCCTGTCCCAGCGGACCAGAGGTGTTTTCTATTCCACGTGCTACCTCAAACTCAGGGTGACCCGTCGTAGGACTACCCCACTGACGCAGGTTTGATATCTCCTCAGTTGTAAACAGACCACACAGGCACAGCTCACCATAAAGCATAGGAGCCATGTGTCCTGGGTCGAGGAAGAAACGGTCTCTGCCTATCCACGATGGGTTCTTCGGATCACGAATAAGGTATTCGGAATACAACACGTTGATGAAATCTGCTCCGCCCATAGCACCGCCAGGGTGTCCTGACTTAGCTTTTTCCACAGATGCAACAGCTAATATGCGGATGTTGTCTGCTGCACGGTTCATTGTCTTTATGTCGTTTTTCATTATAAGAAAAAAACTTTTTTTAGTTACTCGGAAAACTATTTGAGTTCAAAGTTAATACATTTTTTTTACTTATCAACATTTTGTCGTAAGTTTTTTCGTCATTAAATATTTTTTATACGTATTATTAACTTATTTTATTCCTCACCTTTGCAAAATAGAAGAAAATTTATTAACTTTGCATTCATATTCTCAACGAAAAAATGATAAACGAAAATGGCTCAGAAAAAACAAAATAAACCCAAAAATAAAGTTTCTTTCAAGGAGGTGATAGGATTTAATGCCGTCTTTGCGAATGAAAAGACCAACTTCACCGTTGGCATAACATTATTCGTACTTGCCGTACTGATGATTATCAGTTTCATTTCCTATTTCACCACGTGTGATGCCGACCAGAGTCTGGTGCTAAATCCTATGCCAGGCGATTTGGCCAATACAGGGCGTGAGTTTCAGAATGCCTGTGGCTCATGGGGAGCTTACACCTCTCATTTCTTCATCAACATCTGTTTTGGTTTCTCGGCATTCCTTATACCTCTTTTTATTATAGCGAGTGCCACCAACATGATGGGCATCTACAAGCTGAACCTCTGGAAGTGGTTCTTCTCGCTTATGTGCATCATGATATGGAGCAGTGTCACATTGTCTAAGTTTGTCAACCCACTGCTTACTGACCAGGTGTATAATGCTGGAGGCGGACATGGTCAGTTCATTGCAACGTCTCTGGAGAATATTGTGGGCACACCAGGTTTGACCGCTATACTTGCGCTGACTGCCATTTTCTTCCTTACCTATATATCAAGTGAAACCATCGTTATCATCAGGAAGATAATGAATCCTTTTGAGCACATCAAGAAGATTCCTTTGGTGTTCTCCAATGTCAATGATAAGGGTGAGTTGGTAGAACCTGAAAACAGCGAACTCTCCTCACAGGATGACAACCTGGTGTATGACGACCCTACAGAGCAGTCTGTTACGTTCGATGTGAACAGCGATCGTGCTATAGTCAATGACCTCGGCTACACTGGAGATGGAACCACCGTTCCCGTTAACGTTAACGTTCCCGTTAACACTGGCGAGACAGGCTTTGAGATAGAAGAAGGCATCAAGGAAGAAACAGCAGGAGGCAGAACGCTGGCTGACGATATGAGCATGGGTGCTTATGACCCCAAGGCTACGCTGTCCAGATATCAGTACCCTACCCTCGATTTGCTCAAGAAATATGATACCGACGGTCGTTCGTTCATCGATATGGACGAGCAACAGGCCAACAAGAACCGCATTGTTCAGGTATTGGGTAACTTTGGTGTTATCGTTGAGAGTATCAAGGCCACCGTGGGTCCTACCATCACACTTTATGAGATAACCCTCAAGCCAGGCATCAAGATTAGCAAGGTGCGCTCTTTGGAGGATGATATAGCCCTCTCCCTTGCTGCTGACGGCATTCGTATCATCGCTCCTATACCTGGTCGTGGCACCATTGGCATCGAGGTGCCTAATGCCAACCCACAGGTGGTGAGCATGGAGTCAATCCTCAATTCTAAGAAGTTTAAGGAGTCTAAGATGGCTCTTCCACTGGCATTGGGTAAAACCATCAGCAACGAGATTTATATGGTTGACCTTGCCAAGATTCCTCACCTTTTGGTAGCTGGTGCTACGGGTCAGGGTAAGTCTGTTGGTCTTAATGCCATCATCACCTCTTTATTATATAAGAAGCACCCCGCTGAGGTTAAGTTCGTGCTCGTCGACCCTAAGATGGTCGAGTTCTCCGTTTACAAAACCCTCGAAAATCACTTCCTGGCACAGATTCCGCCTGAGAGCGAGGCTGACGAACCTATCATCACTGATGTCACCAAGGTGGTCAAGACCCTCAACTCCGTATGTCAGGAGATGGATGACCGCTACCGTCTCCTCAAGATGGTCAATGCCCGAAAGCTTGAGGAATACAATGAGAAATTCGTCAATCGCCAACTCAATCCTGAGCATGGTCATAGGTATCTGCCTTACATCGTTGTTATCATCGATGAGTATGGCGACCTCATCATGACAGCTGGCAAGGAGATAGAGTTGCCTATAGCACGTATTGCACAGAAGGCTCGTGCCGTGGGTATCCACATGATTATCGCTACGCAGCGTCCTACTACCAATATCATCACTGGTACCATCAAGGCAAACTTCCCTGGACGTATGGCATTCAAGGTGATGTCACAGATTGACTCACGCACCATTCTCGACAGTGGTGGTGCCAACCAGCTCATAGGTCGTGGCGATATGCTCATACTCGATAAGGGCACACCTGTTCGTGTGCAGTGTGCATTCGTCGATACCCCTGAGGTTATAGCCATCAATGAGTTTATTGCTCAGCAGCCAGGTTATGACGGACCTATGGAACTGCCTGAACCTATGGTTAATGATGAAGGTGGAAGCGGCAACTCTGAAGACCTCTCCAACCTCGACCAGTTGTTTGGTGAGGCTGCAAGGGTCATCGTAGCTACCCAGCAGGGTTCCACATCACTCATTCAGCGTAAGTTCTCCATTGGCTACAACCGTGCTGGTCGACTGATGGATCAACTGGAGAAAGCTGGTGTGGTAGGCGCCGCTCATGGTTCTAAGCCTCGCGAGGTACTCATACAGGATGAGAACACCCTGCAGTCACTCCTCAACACGCTGGGGGTTAGTTAGTTTACGGTTTAAAGTTTAAAGTTAGCATGTTTTTCCATAAAAATATAGTCTGCTTAGCACTTATCTTTATTTTCAATTCGATAAGCGCTATGCCCAAGCAGAGCGGCACACAGATACTTGACCGTGTAGCCTCCAAGGTAAACATCAGCAGGGGTGCATCAATGAATTTCAGCATCACGAGTGCTAAGATTAACCAAAGCGGAAGCATAACCGTCAAGGGCAAGAAATTCTGTGCTCGCACCCCTATGGCAACCATCTGGTATGATGGCAAGACACAGTGGACCTACAACAAAAAGACCGATGAGGTCAATATAGCCTCGCCATCAGCCTCTCAGCAACAGAGCATGAACCCCTACACCTTTCTTAATTTATATAAGCAAGGATATACCAACACAGTTGAAAGCACCAAGAATGGCTATGTGGTACACCTCGTTGGCAAAGGCAAGAGCATCAGCGAGATGTATGTCACAGTCGATAAGCGTTATAACCTCAAGCAGATAAAACTCAAGCAAGGCACCAACTGGATAACCATATCCGTTTCCAATGTCAAGCACATCAGCGTCTCTGACTCCGCCTTCCGCTTCAACTCCAAAGACTATCCCAAAGCTGAGGTCATTGACCTCAGATAGGTTAAAGTCGCTTCGCTGGTTCAAGAGGTTCAAGTCGCTTCGCTAGTTAGCAGTTGAGGTACTCAGTATCGTCTTAACTCCTTAACTCCTTAACTCCTCTAACTCCTTTAACTCCTTTAACTCCTTAACTCCTTAACTCCTTAACTCCTCAAAATTTGCAACCCTTCAAAGTCTACATATTAGGATGCGGCTCAGCCCTGCCCACCAAGCATCATAACCCCTCATCACAGATTATTGAGATAAGGGGAAAATACTTTATGGTAGACTGTGGCGAGGGCACCCAGACGGCAGTCAGGAGCATGCACGTAAACTTCAACAAGCTCTACGCCATCTTCATCTCCCACATTCACGGCGACCATGTTTTGGGACTAATAGGCTTCCTCTCCACCCTCGGACTGCAGGGACGTACAGCCCCCATGCATGTCTATGCCCCAGAAGGCTATGAGCAACTCTTCCATCTGGAGGTAGCAACCTTCTGCTCCACCCTCGACTACGACATCCATTTCCACCCCATCGACACCACCCAGAGTCAGGTAATATATGAAGACCGCTCACTAACCGTAGAAACCCTCCCCCTGCATCATCGCATGCCCTGCTCAGGTTTCATCTTCAGAGAGAAACCAGGACTGCGCCACATCAACCCCCAGAAAGTGGCAGCCTATGACGTGCCCACCTCGCAGATGAATAACCTGCGTGCAGGACAAGACTGGCAGGCACCCGATGGCACCGTAATACCCAACGCAGAACTCACCCTGCCAGCAGACCCCGTCAGAGCCTACGCCTACTGTTCCGACACACGCTATATGCCATCACTGGCAGAAAAACTCGCTGGCGTCACCACCCTCTACCATGAAGCCACCTATTGCGAAGACATGAAAGACAAAGCAGTGAAATACCTCCACTCCACCGCTCGCGAAGCAGCCCTCACCGCCCGTGATGCAGGAGTAAAGAAACTGCTCTTGGGGCATTACAGCAAACGATACCTCGATGAGACTCCCCTACTCTACGAGGCAAAATCCATTTTCCCCAACACCCATCTTACAGACGAAGGAAAGACCTTTAACGTGTAAAAATTACGCATTATTCGTCTCGATTTTATCAAAAAACACCTATTTATTCGTCTCGATTTTATCAAAAAGTGCAAGATTTTCTTGCATTTTTTCAAATAAATGTTTACTTTTGCACCATAAAATAATAAATAAATAGGTATGTATATAGAGCGTTCGATAGACACCCTCCTACTTGAATGGAAGAATAGTAGAAGTTTGAAGCCTTTGTTGCTGCGTGGCGCACGTCAGGTCGGAAAGTCATGGGCAGTAGAACATCTTGGTGAAAGTTTTGACTATTTTATAGAAGTCAACTTTGAAAAACGTCCTGATATAAAAGAAGTATTTGAGAAAGTACATGATGTTCATGAACTTGCCAATAACCTTAGTATACTTTATAACAAACCTGTAGAACCAGGCAAAACGTTGATTTTCCTCGATGAGATTCAAGACTCTACTGATGCCATAAGAAGCCTTTGGACATTTAAGGAGGATTTTCCAGGACTACATGTCATCGCTGCTGGTTCCTTGTTAGAGTTCGCCCTCAAAGATTTACCATCTTTTGGCGTAGGAAGGGTGCGTTCTTTATTTGTCTATCCATTTTCTTTTGATGAATTTCTAATCGCAGAGGGAAAAGCCATGTTGGTAAAAGCAAAAAAGGAAGCAAGTAGTGATAAACCATTGCTTACTGCCCTCCATAATGACTTGGTGCAACATTATCGTACATTCCTAATGGTAGGAGGCATGCCCGCAAGCGTTGCGGCTTGGGTAAACAGCCATGACTATAGGCAATGCCAAACTGAACTTGATGACATCCAACTTACTTATTATGATGATTTTGTTAAATATTCCAAGAAAGTTGATCCTACACTGCTCCGAAACACTCTGCAAAGTGTGATACTTCAGATTGGTAATAAGTTCGTTTACAGCAGAGTAGAAGGTGCCTATCGTTCAGAGGAAATAAAAAAAGCGCTAGGACTGCTATGTGATGCAGGTATCATTAAACGTGTGAGCCATACAGCTGGCAATGGCCTTCCACTTGGAGCAGAGACGAACGACAAGTTTCGAAAGTATATCTACCTTGACAGCGGTCTGCTTCTGCGTATCCTTGACATGGATTTGGGTAGTGCCCAGCAACTTACCGAACTTATTATTGCAGGAACTGCCGAGGATTTGGTTAACAAAGGAGGCCTGGCAGAAATGGTTCTTGGTTGGGAATTGGTGAAATACAACAATCCGCGTTCTCAACATGACCTTTACTATTGGGAAAATACAGCTGACGGTACACGTTCAGAGGTAGATTATATCATTGCTCGTGACATGAAAGTCTTGCCTATTGAGTGCAAGGCTGGCACAAGCGGAAAGATGAAGAGTCTGCATGTTTTTATGCGACAGAAACACCTAACGAATGCCATCCGTTGCTCACTTGAGAACTTCTCTCTGCTCGAAAGTCGTGACAAGGAGGATAATGATGCCCAACGACACATTGCTATTACCCCTTTGTATGCTATATCAACACTGTATAATTCAATTAACATCGTCTCTCCTTCCTAACTGACGAGGGCAAGACTTTCTGTGTGTAAAACACATCAGCGTCTTCCTGTTTCGAATATTTCATCCCAGTCAGTAGTGTCGCCAAATGGATTTGCAGAGTTTCCCGATAGGTGTTCACATAGAAACTCCATCTTCCATCGATTATAAGCTTCAGCCAAACTCACACTGGTATCACACTGGTCTAAATAGCGAATATGGAAATCCCTTTCATACTCCCAGAAACGGGCAGCTAAAGGTCTTTCCTCGTCATTCAGGTAAGGATTTTCCGCCTCCCCTTTATACCATTTGTAATTTGAGTAATCTTCTGTGATACCAGAGAAGAAATCTGTTCCTGTACTCATTCTTTAATCCCAAAGTGCTATTGCGTCATTATCAAGTTTAGTGTTCATGCTTTTACATGCAGGACATTTAGCAACTTTAGTATTCTGCATATATGTACCACCACAAGCGCAATGCTTTT
>JAZLBU010000083.1:0-19282 GCA_045613845.1 Prevotella sp.
TACGTCAGGATACTGAGGAGCTATCTCCTGAGCTATCTTACGCCACAGACGTGATGAAGCAAGAACGTTGGCCTTATCAACAACGGTAAGGTGCTTGCGGCGCTGACGAGCATATTGGTAGCCCACCTTGAGGATGCGCTCTACCTCAGGACGAGAGTAGTAGTTGGTGTCGAAAGCATCTTCCACACCCTCAGCGTTAGTGCCTGGCTCCTTCTTCTGTCCGAAGTACATACCACCAGTGAGCTCGCGAATGCAGATGAAGTCGGCACCCTTAACGATTTCGTCTTTGAGTGGTGACTTATGCACAAGGCAGTCGAAGGTGGTTACAGGACGGATGTTGGCAAAGAGTCCGAGCTTCTTACGCATAGCGAGCAGACCCTGCTCAGGGCGCACCTTAGCTGAAGGGTTGTTGTCAAACTTAGGGTCGCCGACAGATGCGAAGAGCACTGCATCAGCAGCCTCGCACACCTTGAAGGTCTCCTCTGGGAATGGGTCGCCTACCTCGTCGATAGCGTGAGCACCACAGAGAGCCTCTTTGTAACTTACCTCGTGGCCAAACTTCTCTGCTACAGCAGACATAACTGCCACACCCTGTTCCATAATTTCTGGTCCGATACCATCACCAGCCAGAACTGCGATATTCAGTTTCATACCTATATTATTTTAAACAACTAAAACGAAGTAAAAGGCGCTAACGCCTATGATAATTAAAAAGGAGCGCCTCATGCGAGATGCTCCTTTTTGATGTCGGGGTGACAGGACTCGAACCTGCGACAGCCTGGTCCCAAACCAGGAACGCTACCAACTGCGCTACACCCCGGATACACTTGATTTTTCAAATGCGTGTGACAAACGCGTTCGCACGAAGCAAATAATGAGTGTCTGCAAAGCAGGCTCATGGTGCTTTTGCAATTTGCGAGTGCAAAGGTACTAAAAAAAGTTGAAAGTTGAAAGTTGAAAGTTGAAAGTTTGTCTGCATTTAGTATTTATTAACAGAAAGCCATATTTTACACCTTACAAGAACCTGAAAAGAAAAGAGCCCCTAACCTCACGGTCAAGGGCTCAGAAATCTAAAACCTAAATCTAATATTATTGAAAAATTTTTTCTTTCTTATATCCAGTACATCATTAGAACTGGAAGAAGTTCTTGGCGTTGTTGTAGCAGATATCTTCGATCATCTGGTAAACGCGCTGCTTCTCATAACCCTCGAATGGAATGAGTCCAGCCTCGATGTCGTTGCCCACAAGATTACAGAGGGTACGACGGAAGTACTCATGACGTGGGTAAGAGAGGAAAGAACGTGAATCGGTGAGCATACCTACGAAACGAGAGAGCAGACCGAGTACTGAGAGAGCGTTCATCTGCTTCTCCATACCATCCTTCTGATCGAGGAACCACCAGCCAGAACCAAACTGTATCTTACCAGCAACTGAACCATCCTGGAAGTTACCCAGCATAGTAGCGATAACCTCGTTAGCTGATGGGTTGAGGCAGTAGAGGATGGTCTTAGCAAGCTTACCCTCAGAGTTGAGCTCGTCGAGGAAGTGGCTCATAGCCTTAGCTGTGGTGAACTCACCGATAGAGTCGAAACCTGTGTCGGCACCCAACTTAGCGAACATCTTTGAGTTGTTATTGCGGATAGCTCCATAGTGGTACTGCTGTGTCCAACCTGAAGCGTAGTCCATCTTGCCCTGCTCCTTCATGTAAGCGTGCTTGTACTTACGCTGCTCCTCGACAGTGATAGCCTTGCCAGCGAGTACCTTCTTCATGATAGCGTCAACCTCAGCATCGGTGTATGGCTCATCATAGAACTCCTCAATACCGTGGTCAGAGAGCTTACAACCCATAGACTCGAAGAAATCGTGACGCTTCTGCAGAGCCTCAGTGAGCTGAGCGAAACCTGTGATAGCAACACCTGAAACCTCAGAAAGCTTCTTGATGTAGTCGCACCATGTAGCAGCCTCAATGTTCATACCTGCGTCAGGACGCCATGTAGGAAGCATGCGAGTCTTAGCTGTTGGGTCTTCCTTCACCACCTTATGCCACTCGAGTGAGTCAGCAGGGTCGTCAGTAGTACATACAACCTCTACGTTATAGTGTTCCATCATACCACGAGGACAGAAACGATCCTCGTTCTTAATCATATCGTTACACTTGTCGTAGATTTCCTTTGCAGTCTCAGGATTAAGAAGCTTGTCGATACCGAAAGCAGTCTTGAGCTCAAGGTGAGTCCAGTGGTAGAGAGGGTTACGGAAAGTGTAAGGCACTGTCTCAGCCCACTTCTCAAACTTCTCCCAATCGGTAGTATCCTTGCCTGTGCAATACTTCTCGTCGATACCGTTTGAACGCATAGCACGCCACTTGTAGTGGTCGCCCATGAGCCAAATCTGAGCAATAGAGTCGAACTTTTTGTTCTCAGCTACCATCTGAGGAATGAGGTGACAGTGGTAGTCGATGATAGGCATCTTAGCCGCATGATTGTGGTAAAGATCCTTTGCGGTTTCGGTTTCCAGAAGGAAATCCTTGTCGTTAAACTTTTTCATATTTACGTATTTAAGTTGTAGTGATTATCTTAGATTTAATCGTAAGTGCAAAAGTACGAATAAAAGTTGAAAGATACTCTGGTTTAATATTTTTTAACTCTGCGCTATTCATAAACGTCCTCTATATCAAGGAAGTCGTCTGCCTCAACCGCCCTACTACATCCATCGAAATCTTCAGGCAAATCAAAGACGGCATCAGCCTTATAAGGGAGCGCTTCATTGGCATACACCTTCTTAATATAATAAGCGTAGATAGGCAGCGCCATCGATGCACCCTGTCCCATAGCCATAGAGTCAAAGTGGATGTCACGGTCTTCACCGCCTACCCACATGCCGCTGACGAGGTCGGGCGTAACAGCCATAAACCACGCATCAGAGTTGCGGTTAGTAGTACCCGTCTTGCCACCCATCTGAGCATGAACGTTATACTTAAAGCGCAGACGACTACCTGTACCTCCGTCAACAACGCCTTGCAGCAGAATGAGCATCTTGAATGACGACTCCTCAGAAATCACCTCATTGACACGAGGTTCGAAGTGAGCCACCACCTGTCCATTGCTATCCTCTATACGGGTGACGAAGAGTGGAGCACAACGTATGCCATGATTTGCAAAAGCCGTATAGGCACTGACCATCTCGCCAACAGTGATGTCGCAAGGTCCGAGACACAGTGACATTGAAGGGTGAATATCAGGATTGTTGATGCCGTATTCATGCAACAGCTGAACAAACTGCTGAGGATCGAGACGAGACATGAGGTAAGCAGATATCCAGTTGTTAGACTGTGCCAAACCCCACTTCAGGGTAACACTCTGACCATAGCGAGAGCGAGAAGCATTACGCGGAGTCCACGGTCTGCCTGCCACGATGTATGTCTGCTGCACATTAGGAGCATAGTCGCAAGGAGAGAAGCCATTCTCCATAGCCAGTGAGTATAGGTAAGGTTTGATGGTAGAACCCACCTGACGACGTCCCTCCATCACCATGTCATACTGGAAATGAGTAAAGTCCAAACCACCCACATAAGCCTTCACAGCTCCAGTCTTCACATCCATGCTGCAGAAGCCAGAACGCAGGAACGATTTATAGTAGCGAATAGAGTCGAGAGGAGTCATCACGGTATCTATCTCACCATGATAAGAGAAGACGGTCATCTCAGTCTTCTTCTTAAACGATTCTCTTATCTCCTCTTCTGAATAGCCCGCAGCCTTCATATTGCGATAGCGGTCGCTCTGCACTATGGAGCGATTGAGAATCTGTCGCACCTCCTTTGAAGACAGTTGGTCAGTGAAAGGAGCATTAGGTTTATGACGGTTCTCCCTATTAAAGGCTGGTTGCAGATATTTAGCCACATGAGAATAGACAGCATCCTCGGCATACTGTTGCATGCGAGAATCGAGGGTGGTAAACACCTTCAAACCATCCTTATAAATATTATAAGGTGTACCGTCTTTCTTAGTATTCTTGTTGCACCAGCCATAGAGAGGATCTTGTTCCCATGCAATGGAGTCGATTACATACTGCACATTCTGCCAGGATGCATAGTTGGAGCGCTCAGGTTTGCTTGCCATAAGATAGCGACGTAGGAACTCGCGGAAATAAGGTGCTGTTCCATCTTTATGGTCTGTACGGTGAAACTTGAGGGCTATAGGTTTGGTAGCTGTCTCGATGCACTGGTCATGAGTGATGTAGCCGGCCTTCTCCATCTGTTGTAGCACTACGTTACGACGCTCCTGACAACGCTGTTCGTGACGCACAGGATTGAAGTAGGAAGGGTTCTTACACAAACCTATGAGCATAGCAGCCTCTTCAAGGGTGAGATCGCGAGGTTCTTTGCTAAAATAGGTGTTGGCAGCAGTCTTGATGCCTACAGCATTATGCAGGAAATCAAACTGGTTGAGATACATCATCACAATTTCCTCTTTGGTGAAGTTACGTTCCAGTTTGATGGCTATCACCCACTCTATGGGTTTCTGCAACAGACGTTCGAAGGTGCTGTGAGCCTTGCCTGAATAAAGCTGTTTGGCAAGTTGCTGGGTAATAGTCGAACCACCGCCAGCACTCTGCTGTCCCAAGATACCACGCTTAACGATAGCACGACTGAGGGCTATGAAGTCAACACCTGAATGCTCATAATAGCGCACATCCTCAGTAGCCACAAGTGCCTGCACCACGTAAGGAGAAATCTTATCGAAGGTTACATGCACACGATTCTCTCTGTCTTGGTTCCATGTGCCTATCACTTTACCGTCAGCACTATATATCTGGGTGGCATATCTGTCGATAGGATTCTGCAAATCTTCCATATCAGGCATATAGCCTATCCATCCATTCCATATCATGGTGAACAGAACAAGCACCAAGAGTACTCCTGCTGCTATCATTTTCCAAAGAAAAAGTACGAATTTCCTTCTCATTTTAAATAAAAAACACTTCTGGAATGCAAAAATACAATAAAACTTTGAGAAAAATGCAGTTTTTAGAAAAAAAAATCTTAACTTCGCACTCAAATACTATTATTTATTCTCCAAACCGACAAATGGAAAAGCAAGATTTCGTAACCATCGCCAACCTATCGAAGGATGAAATAATGTACATGATAGCGATGGCGGAAGAGTTTGAGAAACACCCTAATCGCGAACTACTTAAAGGCAAAGTAGTCGCTACGTTATTCTTCGAGCCAAGTACCAGAACAAGACTGTCATTTGAGACTGCTGCCAATCGTCTTGGCGCACGAGTGATAGGATTCAGCGATGCTAAGGTAACCAGTACCACCAAAGGTGAAACGCTGAAAGACACCATACTGATGGTGAGCAACTATGCCGACATCATAGCTATGCGTCACTATATAGAGGGAGCTGCACAGTATGCTTCTGAGATTGCCCCCATACCAATAGTGAATGCTGGCGACGGGGCCCACATGCACCCATCGCAGTGTCTGCTCGACCTCTACTCCATCTATAAGACACAGGGTACGCTGGAGAATCTTAACATCTATCTGGTGGGCGACCTGAAATATGGCAGAACGGTACATTCGCTCATAATGGCGATGAAGCATTTCAATCCTACCTTCCACTTTGTGGCACCTAAGGAACTGGCTATGCCTCAGGAGTATAAGCTATATTGCAAGGAGAATGGGGTGAAATTCTCAGAGCATACAGCTTTCAACGAAGACGTGATAGCCGATGCCGACATTATTTATATGACACGAGTGCAGAAGGAGAGATTCTCTGACCTTATGGAATATGAAAGGGTGAAGAATGTGTATATCCTCAATCGTGCTATGCTGAGCAAAACAAAGGACAACATGAAGATACTGCACCCACTGCCAAGGGTGAACGAGATAGCATATGATGTGGATGACGACCCACACGCATACTACATCCAACAGGCACAGAACGGACTGTATGCCCGTGAGGCCATCTTCTGCAAATGTCTGGGAATAACACTTGACGATATTAAGAAAGACAAGACGATTATTAGTTGAAAAACTTATGAACAAGAAAGAACGCTTAGTTGCTGCCATAGAGAATGGCACTGTAATAGACCACATACCAGCCGAGAAAACCTACCAAGTGGCTTCGCTTCTGAAACTCAATGAGTTGACCGAGCCCATAACCATCGGCATGAACTATGCCTCTGCAAAGGTGGGCAAAAAGGGTATCATAAAGGCTACCAACAAAATCTTTACCGATGAGGAGATATCACGTCTGTCGGTTGTAGCTCCTAAGGTGGTGCTGAGCATCATTAAGGACTATGAGGTGGTGGAGAAAAAGACGGTAGAAACGCCTGATGAGTTGCACGGAATAATAAGATGCAACAACCCCAAATGCATCACCAATAACGAGCCTATGCTTACCTACTTCAGCGTGGATAAGATAGCAGGAACGGTGCGATGTCACTACTGCGATAAGGAACAGAATATAAAAAAAGTGGAGCTTTGCTAAGTTCCACTTTTTTATATGGTTCAAAGGTTCAAAAGTTCGAAGGTTTATGGTTCAACGCGTCGTGATATGGAAACAACCTTGCTTCACTTCATACTTTATGTAACAACGCTTTGTCTGACGCATATCTCTGAGCACCTCTGAGAGCACCCATTTCAGAGTGTCGTTGGTTACTGCACGACGGCGCTGTTGGTCTGTTTGCACTGTTTGGTAACGGTTGTAGCAAATATCAAACGTAGTACCAAAGCGATGACAGGAGTTGTCACTGGCGTTTTGGTTATGACGACGCAGTTTTGCTACATCCTCCTCTGAGCGCAATACGCTGGTAACAATTATCTGATGCAGAGGCACACCTTTTATATATAGGGAGTCATAGAAAGCCTTGCCTATGTCCTGCAATAGTATGTTAGCACGGGGCACCAGGTAGGGAATGCTTTCTCTCAGTTTGTCGACATGGAAATACGGGTTGGCTCCCACATACACCAGTTCCGACTTACGCTTCTCGGCATCTTTTCTGTTCTGCACAGGTTTTACGCCATACTTTCTTGCTGACACCAGTTGCACCTCATTGCTATCAGGAAAGGCATCCTTATAACTTGGCACAGAGTTGATTTTGTGCCACTTATGGGGTTTTACAACATTTTTCGTCTCAGGCACCACAGCAATAGCTTCCTCCTTATTCATTTGCTCCTGAACAGTATCAACCATTGCGCTGTCCTCCACCTGATTGAGTGAGATAGCCTTGTCTGAAGAGGCAAAATCATGTCCACAGCGGTAAAGAGCCAGTACTAGCACTATAGCGGTAAAGATATGCAGATATCGTGTTTTTGTAATTTTCATAGCACAAAGTTACAAAAAAGTTTTCGTTTTCGTTTCCATTCTCGCCATAATTTTGTAATTTTGCACAAAATATTGAAATGCGTCAAAAATAAGTGATAGAGAAGCATATAATATTAGAAGACATAGACCCCGTAACCTTTTATGGTGTGAACAACTCACACCTACAGATGGTTCGTTCACTCTATCCCAAGCTGCGCATCATGGCTCGCGACAACGTTATCAGAGTGCTTGGCGACGAAGAGGTGATGTGCCAGTTTGAGGAAGATATAGAGAAGATGCGTCGCCACATAATGAAGTATAATGTCATTACTGAGGAGGACATTCTCAATATTACCAAGGGCGAGACCACTAAGGCCGATGCAGCCAAAGGCGTGGTGGTATATTCTCTGTCAGGCAAACCCATCAGGAGTCGTTCAGCTAATCAGCAGGCACTCGTCGATGCTTTTGATAAGAAGGATATGGTGTTTGCCGTCGGTCCTGCCGGCACAGGCAAGACCTATCTCTCCATAGCCCTTGCAGTAAAGGCGCTTAAGGAGAAAACGGCTAAGAAGATTATACTCTCACGCCCAGCAGTGGAGGCTGGTGAGAAACTCGGTTTCTTGCCTGGCGACATGAAGGATAAGATAGACCCCTATCTGCAACCCCTCTACGATGCACTTGAGGACATGATACCACAGGTAAAACTTCAGGATATGATGGACAAACACATCATACAGATAGCTCCCCTTGCCTTTATGCGAGGCAGAACACTGAGCGATGCTGTGGTGATACTCGACGAAGCACAGAACACCAGTCCTGCACAGATAAGGATGTTCCTCACACGAATGGGATGGAACACCAAGATGATAATCACTGGCGACCTCACTCAGGTTGACCTGCCTCGTGGAACCAAGTCGGGACTGCAGGATGCTATCGACACACTGAAGCATATCGACGACATCGCCATCATACGTCTTAACGACAAGGACATAGTGCGCCATAAGCTCGTCACTAAAATCGTAAATGCATTTAAAAACAATACAATAGAAAAATGAACAACGCTTTAACATCTACAGAGTTTAAGTTTGCTGGACAGACAGCAGTCTATCACGGCAAGGTACGTGACGTTTACACCATCAATGACGACATTATGGTAATGGTAGCAACAGACCGCATCAGCGCCTTCGATGTAATACTGCCCAAGGGCATTCCTTTCAAGGGTCAGGTGCTCAACCAGATTGCAGCTAAGTTTCTCGATGCTACTAAGGATATCTGTCCTAATTGGAAACTCGCTACACCTGATCCACAGGTTACTGTCGGACTGAAGTGCGAGGGTTTCCGTGTTGAGATGATTATTCGTGGCATACTCACTGGCAGCGCTTGGCGTGACTACCAGAAGGGTGTTCGTGAGATATGTGGTGTAACGCTCCCTGAGGGAATGCGTGAGAACGAGCGTTTCCCAGAACCTATCATCACCCCTACTACAAAGGCTGACGAGGGTCACGACCTCAACATCTCTAAGGAGGAGATCATCGCTCAGGGCATAGTGTCTAAGGAGGATTACGAGGTGATGGAAGACTACACCCGCAAACTCTTTGCACGTGGTCAGGAGATAGCTGCCAAGCAGGGACTGATTCTGGTTGACACCAAGTATGAGTTTGGCAAGCGCGATGGCAAGGTTTACCTCATCGACGAGATTCACACCCCTGACTCTTCACGTTATTTCTATGCCGACGGCTATGAGGAGAAATTTGCTAAGGGCGAGCCTCAGAAGCAACTCTCTAAAGAGTTTGTGCGCCAGTGGCTCATTGAGCACAACTTCATGAACGAGCCTGGTCAGCAGATGCCTGAGATTACGGATGAATATGCTGAGTCAGTGGCTGAGCGCTACATCGAACTCTATGAGCACATCACAGGCGAGAAGTTTGACCGCACCACCGACCAGAGCAACATCAACGCTCGCATTGAGAAGAACGTCAGTGAGTATCTGAAGACTCTATAAGGTTTAAAGGTTAAGGTTAAGGTTTGAAAGTCGAACGCGTAAAGCCATATAGTGCTGAAGGCGAGAAGCGTGAGCAGGTGGAGGCTATGTTTAACAATATTGCCCCCACCTATGACACTCTCAACCACCGCCTCTCCTGGAACATCGACCGTCTGTGGCGCAACGCTGCCATCAAGGTGCTTGCGCTGATAAAGCCTCAGTACATCCTCGATGTGGCTACTGGTACAGGCGATTTCGCCATCCTGCAAGCTGAGAATCTCAAGCCTCAGCATATTACGGCTACCGACATTGCCGAGGGAATGATGGCAATAGGTCGAGAGAAGGTAGAACGCAAGGGACTGAGTCAGGTCATAACATTCGAGAAAGAAGACTGCACCTCCCTCTCCTACCCCACAGGAACGTTTGATGCCGTCACCTCTGCTTTCGGAATACGTAATTTCCAAGACCTCGAGAAAGGACTCTCTGAAATGTGCCGAGTGCTGAAACCCAAAGGCACACTCTGCGTCATCGAACTCACCACTCCAGTTAGCTTCCCCATGAAGCAACTGTTTGGCATCTACAGCCGTGTGGTACTTCCCCTCTATGGTCGCTTGATTAGCAAGGATGCCTCAGCCTATTCCTACCTCAACAAGAGCATCGCTGCCTTTCCGCAAGGCGAGACTATGGTTGACACTCTCCTGAAGGTGGGTTTTCGCAAGGCTTCGTTTCGCCGACTGACCTTCGGCATCTGCACCCTGTATGTTGCATACAAGTAAAGGTTCAAAGGTTCAAAGGTTTAATATGAAAAAATTTGGTATCATAGGCTATCCTCTCGGACATTCGTTCTCGCCTGGCTATTTCAATGAGAAATTCCAAAACGAGAACATCGATGCCGTTTATGAGAAGTATGAGCTCCCTGTCATCACCGATATCCAGGGAATGCTCGAGTACACCCCTGAGTTGTGTGGTTTCAATGTCACCATACCTTATAAGGAGAAGGTGATGTCCTACCTTGATATGGTGTCGCCTGAGGCTCGCGCCATTGGTGCTGTCAATGTAGTCAGGGTAACCCACAAGGATAATGGCCAACCCTATCTTGAGGGCTTCAATAGCGACATTATCGGTTTTACTCGTAGCATACAGCCTCTTCTGCAACCTCTCTTTCACAAAAAGGCGCTCATTCTAGGCACTGGTGGAGCAAGCAAGGCTGTCAACTACGGACTGCACCAGTTGGGACTCGACACCCTATTGGTCAGCCGTTTTCATAAGAACGACACCATAACCTACGAACAGGTTACCCCCGAACTGCTTCAGGAATACACCGTAATAGTAAACTGTACGCCTAAGGGTATGGCACCCCATTTTGACGAGTGTCCTGACCTGCCCTATGAGGCTCTAACACACCATCATCTGCTCTTCGACCTTATCTATAATCCTGATGAGACACTCTTCCTCAAGAAGGGTAAGGCGCAAGGGGCAGTAACTAAGAATGGTCTCGAAATGCTACTCCTGCAGGCTGAAGCTGGTTGGGAAATCTGGAATAGATAAGGTTCAAACGCTCGCTCCGCAAGCTAGTTCAAGAGCTCCTTCGGAGCGGTTCAAGAGTTCAAAAGTTTTCGTTTTCGTAGCGAAGCGTATCGTAGCAACGAAGTTGCGTATCGTAGGGGCATCGCCCCGTATCGTAGGAGCAGAAAGCTCCGTATCGTACGAACAAAGTGAGTTAACATGATTTCAGTTGAAGGATTAAAAGTTGAGTTTGGCGTCAAGCCATTGTTCACGGATGTTTCATTCGTGATCAACGAACGTGACCGCATCGCTCTTGTTGGCAAGAACGGTGCAGGTAAGTCCACTATGCTCAAAATCCTTGCTGGCATCAAGACTCCCACCGCTGGCACCGTTTCAGTGCCTAACAACTGTACTATAGGCTATCTGCCCCAGGTAATGAATCTGCAGGACGATACCACCGTTCGCGAAGAGACACGCAAGGCTTTTGACGATGTCGATAAGATGAAGGCGAAGGTTGACCGCTTGCAGAAGGAGATGGAGGAACGCACCGACTACGAGTCTGACTCCTACATGGAATTGGTGGAGCGTTTCACTATGGCTCATGAACGTTATATGATGATGGGTGCCGAGAGTCGTGAGGCTGAGATGGAGCGCACCCTCGTGGGTCTAGGTTTTGAGCGCACTGATTTCGACCGTCCCACCTCCGAATTCTCTGGTGGCTGGCGCATGCGTATCGAGTTAGCTAAGCTACTCCTGCATCATCATGATGTGGTGTTGCTCGACGAGCCCACCAACCACCTCGACATCGAGTCCATTCAGTGGCTGGAACAGTTTCTTGCCACCAGTTCGCAGGCTGTGGTACTCGTTTCACACGATCGCGCATTTATAAATAATGTAACCAACCGCACCCTCGAGATTTCCTGCTCACGCGTCATCGACTACCGTGTGAAGTACGATGAGTATGTCGTTCTGCGTAAGGAGCGTCGTGAGCAACAGCTCCGCGCCTACGAAAACCAGCAGAAGGAGATAGCCGACACTAAGGCTTTCATCGAGCGTTTTCGCTATCAGGCTACCAAGGCGGTGCAGGTGCAGCAACGCATACGTCAGTTGGAGAAGATAGTGCCCATTGAGGTCGATGAGGTGGACAACTCCGCCCTGCGCCTCAAGTTCCCTCCCTGTCTGCGCTCTGGCGACTACCCCGTCATCTGCGATGAGGTAAGAAAAGACTACGGCGAGCATAACGTGTTCCACAACGTCAACCTCACCATCAAGCGTGGCGAGAAGGTAGCCTTCGTGGGCAAGAATGGCGAAGGCAAATCCACCCTCGTCAAGTGTATCATGAACGAGATACCCTTCGAGGGCAATCTCAAGGTAGGTCACAACATACAGATAGGCTATTTTGCCCAGAATCAGGCACAGCTGTTAGATGAAAACCTCACCGTCTTCGAGACCATCGACCGTGTGGCACGCGGTGATATACGCCTGCGCATCAAGGATATCCTCGGTGCCTTTATGTTCGGAGGCGAAGAAGGTGACAAATACGTCAAGTTCCTCTCAGGAGGCGAGCGCTCACGCCTCGCTATGATACGACTGTTGCTCGAACCCGTCAACTTCCTCATCCTCGATGAACCCACCAACCACCTCGATATGGTGAGCAAGGATGTGCTCAAGGAAGCCATCAAGGCATTCGATGGCACGGTCATCGTAGTGTCACACGATCGTGAGTTCCTCGACGGACTCGTCAGCAAGGTCTATGAATTCGGTGGTGGCATAGTACGTGAACACCTCGGAGGCATCTACGACTACCTGCGCACCAAGAACGCCCAGACCATCAGTGAGGCGATAGAAAGACCCCAAACCCCAAGACTCACCCCTAACCCCTCTCTTGAAGAGAGGGAAACAAAAGAAGATGTCGTATCCTATGCCGAACGCAAAGCTGAGCAGAAGAAACAAAACAAAATAGATAAGCAACGTAAGCAACTCGAAGCAAAAATAGAGAAACTCGAACAGCGCAAGGCTGAACTCGATGCCCTCCTCATGCTGCCCGAGAATGGAGCCAACATGCAGATGGTCAACGAATACACCGACCTGCAGGCCGAACTTGACAAACTCGAAGAAGAATACTTTAATTTAGATTAAAGATATGCCACTTAGATTACCCGATAACCTACCAGCTATCAAGCTGCTCGAAGACGAAAACATCTTCGTCATCGACGAGACACGCGGTCACTCACAGGACATCCGTCCCCTCAAGATCGTGGTGCTCAATCTCATGCCCCTGAAGATAACCACCGAGACCGACCTCATACGTCTGCTCTCCAACACCCCCCTGCAACTTGACGTCACCTTCATGAAACTCAAGTCGCACACCTCCAAGAACACCCCTGTGGAGCACATGCAGCAGTTCTACATCGACTTCGACGAACTGCGCCAGCGCAAGTTCGACGGCATGATAGTCACAGGAGCCCCTGTAGAGGATATCGCCTTCGAGGAAGTCACCTATTGGGATGAGGTAAAGCAGATATTCGATTGGGCACGCACCCATGTCACCTCCACCTTATATATATGTTGGGCAGCCCAGGCAGCACTATACCATTTCTATGGCATACAGAAGCACCGTCTGCCCATGAAGATGTTTGGCATCTTCCCTCAGAACATCAACCCCGACGAGGCTAACAAACCCCTCTTCCGTGGTTTCGACGATAAGTTCAATATGCCCCAGAGTCGCCATACCGAGGTCAATGCCGACGATGTGCGCGCCGTCAAGGAACTCACCATCCTTGCCGAGTCGCCCCTCTCAGGTGTTGGAGTCGCCATAGCCCGCGGAGGCAGAGAAATCTTCATCACTGGTCATCTGGAGTATAACCCCGACACCCTCGATACCGAGTATAAGCGTGATATGGGCAAGCGTGACGATGTTGCAATGCCAGTCAACTACTACATCGACAATGACCCCACCAAGGGTCCTAACGTCACCTGGCGAGCCCATGCCAACCTGTTCTATCACAACTGGGTCAACTACTACGTTTATCAGAAGACCCCTTACGACATCAACCTCATTAACTGATAAAAGTCAAGGCGAAAGCTCTCCGTTTGTTAATAAACGCTAAAAACAAGCAAACTTTCAACATTCAACTTTCTACTTTCAACTTTTATTAGTACCTTTGCACTCGCAAAAAAGCTAAGGCTTACACGAGCCTGTTGCACAGACACTCGTTTTTTGCTTCGTGCGAACACGTTTGTCACTCTTGCACCCTTAGCTCAGTTGGTAGAGCAACTGACTCTTAATCAGTGGGTCCAGGGTTCGAATCCCTGAGGGTGTACAAAGCAGAAGAAAGCAACCATGAAAGATGGTTGCTTTTTTTATTGACCTATACCATAATACAATCATTACCACATCCATCAAATGGAACATAATTATCTCTTTATCACCTTCAAGCTTCTGGGCGCCCTCGGTCTGCTCATCTATGGCATGAAGGCTATGAGTGATGCCCTGCAGAAGATGGCTGGACCACAGTTGCGTCATGTACTCTCGCGCATCACCACCAACCGTTTCACTGGTATGCTCTCAGGTGCTTTCGTCACCTGTGCCGTGCAGTCGTCGTCAGCCACCACCGTCATGACCGTTTCCTTCGTGTCGGCTGGACTGCTCACCCTCGCCCAGGCTATCTCCGTCATCATGGGTGCCAACATCGGCACCACCCTCACCGCGTGGATTATGTCATTGGGCTATAGCGTAGATTTGACCACCGTGGTCTATCCAGCCTTCTTCATAGGCATACTGCTCATCTACACCAGTCGCCACCGCATAGTGGGCGACTTTCTCTATGGTATCGCCTTCATGTTCCTCTCGCTCGTCATGCTGAGCACGGCAGGAAAGGAGATGGACCTTGAGCATAACGCTTCGGTAGTCAATTTTTTTAGTTCCTTCGACACAGGCAGTTATCTCACCATCATCATCTTCCTTCTCATCGGCACCATCATCACCTGCATAGTGCAGTCATCAGCTGCTGTTATGGCAATCACCATCCTGCTTTGTTCTACTGGTGTGTTGCCTATCTATCTGGGCATAGCCCTCGTCATGGGTGAGAATATCGGTACCACCGCCACTGCCAACCTTGCAGCCCTTGGTGCCAACCTTCAGGCACGTCGTGCAGCCCTTGCCCACCTGCTCTTCAATGTCTTTGGCGTCATCTGGGTGCTGTGCGTCTTCTATCCCTTTGTCGATACCATCTGTAGCATCGTGGGCTACGACCCCACCCAGAGCGGTCAGCGCGCCCTTCTGCCTGTGGTACTCTCTATGTTCCACACCTGCTTCAACGTCACCAACACCGCCATCCTCATAGGTTTCATTCCCCAGATGGAGAAAGTGGTATGCCGTCTGTTGCCTGAGAAGAAAACCAGCGAAGGCGCTGACGACGAGTTCCGTTTGCAGTATATACATGCCAACCTCGTCCAGACCCCTGAAATCTCAGTCCTTCAGGCACAGAAGGAGACTGGTCGCTTTGCCCAGTATGTGCAAGGGATGTTCGCCACCGTCAGGACTATGCTCGACCAGCAAGATCCCAAAGAACTTACCCGTCTCTATGAGAAGATAGCGCATCAGGAGGAAGTAACCGATAATATAGAGATGGAGATAGCCAAGTATCTTGAGCATGTCAGCAACGACCACCTTAGTGACGATACCAAGGGTAAGGTGCGACAGATGCTACGTGAGATTAGCGAGCTCGAGAGCGTCGGCGATGCCTGCAGCAATCTGGCACGCATCCTTTCGCGTCATCCCGAACTAATACACGAGCACGCCCGTCATTTCCATTCCTCCCTTGTCAGCATGATGGAAGTTACCGACAAGGCGCTCACCCAGATGAACATCGTTATGAATGGCTCACTCCGCAATTGCTACATAGAAGATACCTATCGTCTGGAGCACGATATCAACGATATGCGACGCAAACTCAAGAAAGACAACATACGTGCCGTTGATGACCATGAATACGACTATGACCTCGGCACCTACTACAACGACTTCATCAACGAGTGCGAGAAACTCGGCGACTACGTTGTCAACGTCGTTCAGGCACGCTTCGGAGTGTAGTCGCCCTGTCCTTTCCTGTACCTTATAAATAACAGTACCGCTATCAGCAATACGCATCCGAAGGCGAGCGATATCCACGCATTCTTATTGAATCCAGCCACCATGAAGGTGAAGAACGACACCACAGCCACCGTCATGGCATAAGGCAGCTGGGTGGTCACATGGTTCAGGTGCACACACTGTGCACCAGCCGACGACATTATGGTCGTATCTGATATCGGCGAGCAATGGTCGCCACACACCGCGCCAGCCATGCAGGCAGATATTGAGATAATCATCAGTTCTGGGTCAACCCCCTGGAAACATGACACCACTATAGGAATGAGAATGCCGAATGTGCCCCATGAAGTGCCAGAGGCAAATGCCAGTCCCACAGCCACCACAAATATGCATGCAGGCAGGAATCCCCACATTTCGCCAGCCACGTTCTGCATCGTTTCAGCCACATAGGTAGCCGCCCCCAGACTGTCAGTCATACTCTTCAGCGTCCATGCAAACGTCAGTATCAGCATCGCAGGCACCATCTGTTTGAAACCCTCAGGCAGACAGTCCATACACTTGCTGAACGACAGCGACTGACGCAATATGTAATAGGCAATGGTAATCATCAGTGCCACCGACGAACCCATCACCAGTCCCACCGAGGCATTACTCTCGGCAAACGCCATCGCAAAGCTCTTGCCCTCGAAGAATCCTCCAGTATATATCATACCTATCACACAACCTATCACCAGACACACCACAGGGAATATCAGGTCAGCCACCCTCCCCTTCTTTGCAGCCTTCTCATCCACCTCGGCTATTTGTCGTCTTCTGCCTGAGGTAAACAGGTCGCCGTTCATCGCATTTCTCTCGTGCACCGCCATCTGACCGAAATCCACCTTCATCAGCGTTATCAGCACTATCATCAGCAGCGACAGCAGAGCGTAGAAATTATAAGGAATAGACTGCACAAAGATGCTGATGCCATTCTCACCCTTCACAAATCCCGACACTGCAGCAGCCCATGACGATATAGGCGCGATGATACATATCGGAGCCGCCGTCGAGTCTATCAGGTATGCCAGCTTGGCACGGCTTATCTTGTGCCCGTCAGTCACAGGGCGCATCACCGAGCCCACCGTCAGGCAGTTGAAATAGTCGTCTATGAATATCAGGCATCCCAACAGCATCGTCGATAGCTGAGCCCCCTCACGCGTCTTGATGCGCTTGGCAGCCCACGCACCGAATGCCGCCGAGCCCCCCGTGCGGTTCATCAGCTGCACCATAGTGCCCAGTATCACCAAGAACACCAGTATGCCCACATTCCATTTGTCAGCCAGCACACCCATCACACCGTCAGGAAACAGTTGGTTCAGTCCCCCCACCATGTCAAACTTCGCATTCAGCAGAGCACCCGTCAGCATACCCAGGAACAGCGAGCTGTACACCTCCTTAGTAATCAGCGCAAGCGAAATCGCTATAATAGCAGGGGTCAGCGCCCACACCGTATTCTTCACCGGCATGTCGTTAATGCCCACAGCATATCCCAGCCATGCCCAGAACAGCACCACAGCCGTCAGCGCCACATACGTCAATTTGTTTTTCTTCTTCAATTTCTCAGTTTGTTTTTCAATTACTTTAGTTGCAAAAGTACAAACTTTTTCCCTAACCTCCAAATTTTCAAAGAGAAATCCTTACGCATTTTTCGCAAAATAAATAGGGAAAAAACTGTAATTTTAGAGAATTTCGTAAATATACCTCACATAGGTCACTTAGGGGCTCTCAACCCGCATGAATACTTGGCTGAGGATAGTGACCTCTTTTTGAAAGAGGTCACTTAGAGGTCACTTGATACCTCATCTTGAGGAGTTAAAGAAGTTAAAGGAGTTAGAGGAGTTAAAGATTTATGAAGTGACCTCTAAGTGACCTTTTAGTGAGGTTTTAGTGACCTTTATTGAAAAGAGGTCACTATCGTGAACCCGCATAAACACTGGGCTGAGCATGTGTTTAGTGACCTATCTCGCAAAAAACGTATTTTTCCTTGAAAATTAGAAAACTTTGCTTCAATATGCTCCGGCATTACTTTAACAACTTCTAGCTATGCTTCAAGATGCAGAAGTAATGCCTCTGCATGTAGAAGCAGTCCCTCTGCACGCAGAAGTAATGCCTCTGCATGCGGAAGTAATGCTTCTGCAGATAAAAGATTTGTGTATATGCATTATTTTGAGTAACTTTGCAAGCTCAAAAGTAAAGAGTTTAAAGATTTAGGATAATGGAGAACCTTGAGGTAATGATTTCGCTGGTGTTTATTGTGGTGGTAGGCTTCATCGCTGGCAAGATAGGATATATGAATGAGGAGTTTGACAAGAAACTGTCGGCTCTGATAGTGAATATTACCTGCCCGGCACTGATTCTGGCTTCGACGATGGGTGACACCCTACCCGACCGCAATATGATTATGCCTCTGCTGGGCATCAGTTTTGTAACCTACACTCTGCTGGCAGTACTGAGCTTCACCCTACCCCGACTGCTGACTCGCAAAAAGGAGGATGAGGGAATAGTGGGCTTTGCCCTGATGTTTGGCAATGTGGGGTTCATAGGCTACCCCATTGTGGCGAGCATATTCGGAAGCGAGGCGGTGTTCTATGCTGCGATACTGAATGTGGCGAATACGTTCTATGTGTTTACTATTGGCAACCTGTTGGTTTCCAACGATACGCTTCGCTACGATACGATACGTGAGCAAGCTCACTACGTTAACGGGAACGTTAACGGGAACGATATGCTGCGCTACGATACGGCGCAAGCGCCTACGATACGTGAGCAAGCTCACTACGATAACGAAAAGGTTAAGGTTAACGTTAACGTTAGCGTTCGAACTTCCTTGAGGAGGAAGTTTGAGAAGAAGGTGCTGTATAGCACTCCGATGCTAGCGGCTTATCTGTCTATGGTGATTGTGGCTCTGGGCATTACGGGCATTCCTGAGGCTGTGAGCAAACCACTGACGATGATTGGTAATATTACGGTGCCTGGCGCCCTGCTGATTATTGGTTCGACGATGGCACAGCTGTCGAAACGTGCCATGCTGGGCAATGTGACGGTGTATGCTACGTCGGCATTCAGACTGGTGCTGATTCCGCTGGCGTTCTACTGGCTATTCACATGGATGGGCTATGACCCTTACGTGGTGAATATCAACACGGTGATAATAGCGATGCCTGTGGCTACGTATGGCACCATCCTCTGTCTGATAAACGGAAGGGACACCACACTGATGACGGAACTGACGTTTACCACCACCATTCTGTCGATGTTTACTATCCCACTGCTGGCGGAAGCGTTTGGGTAACGTTAGCGTTATCGTTAACGTTAACGATACGCAACCAAGGGTTGCTACGATACGCTTCTTGC
>JAZLBU010000084.1:0-12079 GCA_045613845.1 Prevotella sp.
GTTACTAAGCTACCGTGCGTGGTTACTAAGCTACCGCATGGGAAAACGGAAAAGTCCGCTCAGCACTAATCCAGTCGAAACTTTCATGAATGCTAAAGCGGACCACCCACCTTAAAAAAAAATCTTTTTTTGATAATGCAAAGGTAGCAATATTTGTTGATATTAGGAAGCAGAAAGGGGAAAGTTTTCCGTCTTCTCTCACTTTCTTGACAAAAGGCAAATACGCAATTAACACAAGTCAATTAGTTACATAGTTTTGGTCAAATGAACTTTTTTTACTACCTTTGCATACGTTATGAACAAGTATTACGCAATAGCATATAAACTCACCACCATCAAGGATGGAGTGAAGAAAATGGAGGAGGAAGCTACCTCTGAAGATCCATTTGTATTTATCTCTGGTTTCGGAACTACGATTCCTGGATTTGAAAAGGAAATAGAGAAGCTGTCAAAGGGCGACAGTTTTGATTTCACCATACCATGTGCCGAGGCTTACGGTGAGTATGTTGACGCACGCGTTATCACCCTTGCTCGAGACATTTTCACCGTCAACGGAGTTTTTGATGCCAACATGATTTACGAAGGGGCTATCATACCTCTGCAAAACGAGGATGGTATGCGCTTTATGGGCAAAGTTCTTTCTATAGACGATGCCAACGTAAAAGTGGACCTGAACCACCCACTCGCTGGCTACGACCTAAATTTTGCAGGCAACGTAGCTGAATGCCGCGAGGCTTCCAACGAAGAGATAACCCAAATGATTAACCGTCTCTCAGGTGGAGGTTGTCATGGTGGTTGCGGTGGCTGTGGCGGAGGTTGCAACTCTGGTGAAGTAAGTTGCGATGGCGATAGTTGTGGCAACTGTGGCGACGGTGGTTGCGGAAACTGCAAGTAAACTATTAACAAAAAAAAGAATACAACACACATGAATACATTTGGCAAAATATTTACTATCACGAGCTTTGGCGAAAGCCACGGTGCAGGCATAGGAGGGGTTATTGACGGTATGCCAGCAGGCATAGATGTTGATATGAGCTTCATACAGAGCGAGTTAGACCGTCGTCGTCCTGGTCAGAGTGCTATCACTACAGGCCGAAACGAGGCTGACAAGGTAGAGATTTTGTCAGGTGTATTTGAAGGTAAGACAACAGGATGCCCCATAGGTTTCCTGGTGAGAAACACTAACCAACATTCGCAAGACTATGAAAACATGCGATGCCTGTTCCGTCCATCACATGCCGACTTCACCTATCAGCAGAAGTATGGCATACGCGACCACAGAGGTGGGGGCAGAAGTAGCGCACGCATTACGATAAGTCGCTGTGTAGCAGGCGCTTTCGCCAAACTCGCACTCAAACAACTTGGTATTACCATTCAGGCTTACACCTCGCAGGTAGGTAACATCGCACTTGACAGGGACTACACAAAATATGACCTTAGCCTTACGGAAACAAATGCCGTAAGATGTCCTGATGCTGAGAAAGCTCAAGAGATGGAGAACCTTATAAAAGAGGTAAAAGCAGAGGGCGACACCATCGGTGGCACTGTTACATGCGTAATAAAAGGTTGTCCTGTGGGACTTGGCGAACCTGAGTTTGGCAAACTGCACCAGTCACTCGGCTCAGCCATGCTGTCAATAAATGCCGTAAAGGGTTTTGAATATGGTGAGGGGTTCAACGGACTTACCATGAGAGGCAGCGAGCAGAACGACCTGTTCAACGAGGGAATTGGTAACGGCATGAAGACCAACCACTCTGGTGGCATACAAGGTGGCATAAGCAATGGTGAGGACATATACTTCCGCGTGGCATTCAAGCCCGTTGCCACCCAACTGCGTGAGCAAGAGACGATAGACCTGGAAGGCAACCCTACCCTGCTGAAGGCTAAGGGCAGGCACGACCCCTGCGTGTTGCCTCGCGCTGTACCTATCGTGGAGGCTATGGCCGCAATAACCATCCTTGACACTTACCTTCTAAACAAAACTAGAAGACTGTAACACACTATAATTGGTATTAGCAAACACAACATACAAAAATTTTATGAAAAACCTCAAAAATGCAAGACAGGTGCTACTATGCACTCTGTTAGTGGTATTGTGTGCCTCAATCTCGCAGGCATACGACAAACTTACAACAACAGGTGGAACGTATAAACTGATAACAACTGAAAACGTTGACGAACTGGAAGATGGCGATATCGTTATCTATGCATCACGTATGCAAGATGCAAACGACAACTGGTATTTGACTATCATGGGAGAACCTGATACAGACAATTCCATGTACAATTACTACCTAACTTCCACTCAGCTAGTAGATAACGATAACACCTCTATGCCTGACGAGATAACACTCGAAACGGTTAATACCACGGGCAATCCTTACGAATTTATATTCCAAAAGTCAGACGATAAGTTTGCCCTTTTGAATAACTATGGGGAGGATTTCTATGTTAAGGGATTGACCAATAACAATTCTCCAAATTATTTGTTAACGGCTGATGACGAACCCTGTTATTGGGAGTTTGCGCAAAAAGCTGAAACTCAATATCTTCAAACTCAAATGGATGGACACAGAGTTTTGAAAGCACAGACATTTGCCACAAACGTTAATATGATATACAAATTTGACACTCATACAAGTGGCCACATTGCTCTTTGCTACAAAAAAGATCCTCCTTTATCCTCCACCTTCTCCATTACCTTCAACAAAACTGGGTATGCCACAATGTATTATGAGAATAATGACGTAGAACTGGCTGAAGGCATGAAGGCATTCACGCTGAGTTTGGTTAGCGATGGAGGTGTCTATAAATTAAGATTCAACGATATCGGAACAACCGTTCCACATGGTACAGCGGTAATGATCAAGGGAACTCCCAATACAGAGTATCATCCCACATTATATAGTACAGCTGCAACTACTGCAAACGCCTTAACACCATTAAATGATGATAACGTTTTGCATGGAACAGATACTGAAGAATTGCAAGCTAATGGTGATGGACGATATTACAAACTGGCAAACGATGAGACAAAGGGCATGAGGTTTTACTGGGGAGCGCCTAATGGTGCTGCTTTCACTAATTTAGCCCACAAGGCATATCTGTTTATTCCTGCATCAAGTCCTGCCTCTCTCGATTCTGAGTTTTTGTTTATTGATGACGCAACTGCTATTGGTCGCATCAGCGAATACGATAACACAGACAATGCAAAAAAGATTTATGACATTACTGGAAGAGCACAAAGTAACTCTAACAGGAATGCCATAAATATTGTAAACAATAAAAAGATTATCGAGTAGCTAATCACAGTACGCAGGCGTAACTGTCCACAACGCCAACTACGTGATTATCAGTATCAGTAACAAGTACGTTGTGTATCTTGTTACTGTGCATTATGCTTTGTATCTCCGAGATACGAGCCTTTGTTGTGACAGTCTTTGGCGTACGAGTCATAATATCATCCACCGTATGGTCAAAGAAACCTGCCTGCCAGCGCTCCATAGCTCGACGTATGTCGCCATCAGTTATTATTCCAGCTACCGTTTCATCATCGTTTAATGCAATTCCCAAACCAAGTTTGCCTGCACTAACCTTGATGATAGCCTCACCCAAATGCATAGCAGGAGAGAGGAACGGCAAGTTTTCAGTAAGCATCACATCACCCGCTGTAGTAAGAAGTCGCTTACCTAGTTCACCACCAGGGTGGAACTGTGCAAAGTCTCTTGGTTTGAAGTCACGCATTTCCATTAAGCATATAGCCAAAGCATCACCCATAGCGAGTGCTGCTGTGGTACTGCTTGTTGGTGCAAGGTTAAGAGGACAAGCTTCCTTTTCCACCTTTACATTAATATGATACGTGGAATACTTGGCAAGCAATGACTCTGGGTTGCCACTCATACCAATGATTGGAACATCCATGTGCAGAATGATAGGAACAAAGCGTAACAGTTCATCTGTCTGTCCGCTGTTGCTCAGTGCAAGCACCACATCATCTTTGGTTATAACACCCAAATCTCCATGATAAGCATCTAGAGGATTAACAAACACCGCTGGAGTACCTGTTGAACTGAGCGTAGCAGCAATCTTGGCGCCAACATGTCCGCTCTTTCCCACTCCAGTCACTATTACCTTTCCTTTGCAATGAAGCATCAAGTCAACAGACTTGTCAAACTGTTCATCCAACAGAGGAATAAGGTCTGACAATGCCTGTGCTTCATCTTGCAAAGCTTGAGTTGCTATTTCGCGTATTGATTTCATTTCAAAAGTTTTTCTATTAGAGGTCTCAGGTCGTTCAGTTTCAGCATATTAGGTCCATCGCTCAGTCCCTCATCAGGATTAGGATGCACCTCAAAGAAATAGCCGTTTGCACCAAAAGCCTTAGCAGCCAATGCCATAGAGGGAACGAACTTACGATCACCTGATGTGGAACCATTGCCTCCTCCTGGACGCTGCACGCTGTGTGTGCAATCCATTATCACACGTGGTGTAATGTCGAGCATGTCAGGTATGTTACGGAAATCAACCACAAGGTTATTATAGCCGAAACTATTTCCTCGTTCCGTCAACCACACCTCCTCGCCACCGCTGTCAAGAACTTTATTGACAGGATACTTCATATCCACACCGCTGAGAAACTGTGCCTTCTTAATGTTTACTATCTTCCCCGTCTTAGCTGCTGCTACGAGTAAATCTGTCTGTCGACAAAGGAAAGCTGGTATCTGAATTACATCCACCACCTCTCCCACAGGATTAGCCTGAGATGATTCGTGTATATCAGTCAACAAACGAAGTCCGTACTTAGACTTCACATCAGCCAGCATCTGCAAGCCCTTATCCATTCCCGGACCGCGAAAAGACTTCAACGATGTACGGTTGGCTTTGTCAAACGAAGCCTTGAATATAATCTCCGTACCCAATGCCTCATTTATTGACACTATCTCACGAGCCACCGTGTCCAGCAATTCTGCACTCTCTATGACACAAGGTCCTGCTATGAATATTGGTTTCAAATTGTTCAAAGTTTTATGTAAGGTTTAGGGTTATTTCTTCCAGAATTTCTCTGTAATATCAGTAAGCGAGAGGTCTTTTTCCACCCTGTATAGACGTTGGTTGGTAGTAGGCTTGTTAAGCGGACCCATCGTTGCTACATAGGGACCTAACTTTATGAAATCAAAGTTCTTAAGATGTATCGCCTTGCTACACTCCACCCTTCCACTATACCATGCCACCTTTAGGTGAGGATAATGTTTCTTTGTCCAAGCAGCCAGAGCGTCCACCTCCTGTGGCTCGGCATCGCCTCCCATGAATGCTACGCAGGTGATATCCTCACCATACTCCTTCAGCATCACATCAAGAGACATAGCATTAAAAGGCTCTCCGATATCCTCCCATAGGTAGTCGCTGTGACATCCCAGGCAATGACAAGGACAGTTTGATATATTTATAGAGAGCGTGACCTCGTCAGGAATCTCCTGAAAGACCACGCTCGTATTAACATACTTCATAAAGTGATTATCCTACTTTCTGTACCTGTGGCGCAGCCGTTTCTTCTTCCTTACCCATCTTGTCTGAGCCAGCGTAGTAACGGCGTGCAGCTTCCTTTTGGCGTGCTGCTGAGAAATTGCTTACTCTCTTCAGGTAGCCAATGATACGTGTCATATAGTCCACATTGCTTGAATGACACTGAGGACATTCGTGCAGGTAACGCTTGTCAATATGGCCACAATTATTACATATCGTGTTAGGAATATTGAATGTAAAGTAGTTACATCCCTCCTTAGCTGCTACCTTCAACAGCTGCTTGTACTGCATCTTTGAGAGGTGCTCCTCTAGGTTCATGTGGAGAGCCGAACCACCAGTGAGGTGCTCAATGTAAGGTGCACCATGCAACTTGAACTTATCAATAATGTTCAGCGACTGGTCTTCAACCACATAGAAATAAGAGTTGTAGCAATCACGAGGCACAAAGTAACCATCTTCACGGTCCCACTTAGCGTGCTTCACACCAACATTCTCAGCAGGTATCATCTCACAGTTGAAGAGAACCTCCTTAGTGCGATACTGCTTGTTCAGTTTCTCTACTATTGAGAGAACACCCTGCACAAACTCCTTGTACTTATCGTTAGCAGTAATCTTGAGTCCCATAAACTCAGCAGCCTCAACCAGTCCGTTCACACCGATTGTGAGATACTGACGTGACATATTGATATAGCCAGCATCGAAGAGTGGCAACATACCATGAGCCTGCAGGTTCTTAAGATTCTCATTATAAGCCAACTGCACCTTATGACACAGGTCAATTACCTCTTCAAGATACTCCTTGTAGTCGCGACCATTATTTACTGCATACTGTATGCAACGGTTAAGGTTTACTGTGAGCACAGACTTAGAACCTGTTGACACACCACCAGCGCCAAGGGTATAAGAGAAACCATTGTCCTGAATCTCATTACGCAGACGGCAGCATGAAGAAAGTGAGTCTGCATTGTCACTCATATAAGTGAAGAAGCTATGACCCTCAGAGTACATCTCAGCTGTGAAGTCACCCCACTCCTTATCTCTGCACTCACCATTGTCAGCCAACAGTGCCATTGTCTCTACAGGGAAGGTGAGGACTGTCTTTTCACGCTCCTTGTTAAACCACTTCATGAATCTCTTCTGCAACCATGAGAGACCATTCCAGTCTGGCTGAGTTCCGTCTGGGAAATAGAAGTTTCCGAAGAGAGACTCGAAGTAATACTTATCGTAATAAGCTATGTTCCAGAATACTGCCTGGAAGTTACGAGCGCCTGTAGGCTGGTTTATAGAATATACTATCTGCTCGAAGCAGTCTGTTATGACCTTGTCGATAGAACGCTGACGCAATGACATATCTACAATCCTCTCAGGATCCTTGTAGTAGTCTGCACCATACTCCTTACCTATAAAATAATTAAGGTACATGAGGAACTCTGGAGTAGCACATGCGCCAGAGAGCATTGAACTAACGATAAACACCATGTTAACGAATCCACCACAGAAGCTCTTCAGGTTTGTAGGAGCTGTTGAGTTACCACCTATTGCCGTAGTACCGTTTATCAGCCAAGGGTACATTGTGATTGAAGCACAATATGGAGCAATAGAGGTTTCATCGTTCTTATAAATGAAGTGATGGTTCAGCAAGTCGATATACATATCCGCTGTCTGCTTGTCATACATCTTCTTAATACGATCAGTAAGCAGACGACGGTTCAAACGAATGAAGTTTGACTTAGGCAACTCACCTATAAGTGTTGCAATATTCTTATGTTCAACATTTGCGTTTGCGTCAAACTTTGAACCTGTTGCAGCGTTTGCAGCTTCCATGTAGTCTGTCACAAAAGACAACTTCTCCAGTGTCTCACGGTCTTCAGTGTGTGACTGACGATACAACATGTAACACTTAGCAACCTTGTAGTGTCCCTCCTTCATCAGGGCCATCTCCACCTGGTTCTGAATATCCTCCACTGTGATGTTGTTCTTAATATCTAAGTGGCTGATAATCTTAGAGATGTTTGCTACATCAAATGGTTCCTCAACAGCCTCAAACGCTCTCACTATGGCACTCATGATTTTGTCAAGTGAGAAATCATCCTTTGAGCCATCACGCTTGGTAATGGTGAATTTTTTAATTTCCATCATAGGTCAAAATAGAAAACTTTTTTCTTTTTTCTTTTTCAAAAGTTGTCCAAAAAGGAAAACTTTGGCAAAGAGTATTGGTTAGTTAATTATTTAAAATTGCGAATACAAAGGTAATATATTTTATGTAATCACACAAACTTTTCCGTCAAAAACTTTTCCGTCAAAATCGGTTTAGCCTACCCTTAAAGCTATGTAGCAAACGTATTTTCAGCATATTACAATTCTAGCATAAAGTTTATGCTATATTATTTCGCTGTAAAAAACACCCAAATTGCAAACTCGAAGATTACAATTCATAAAAAATACGCGCATGAGCTGTTTTCTCACGCGCGTACATTCTTTATAATATAGAGCTTATGCTTTTCTTACTTGCTTTCCTCCAGCGGAACGGTAAAGTACTCCCTCTTTCCTGATGGATATATGCCCTTGATGATGAGCACTGGATCCTTACTCTTGTTAGCTGCCTTAACAGCCTCTGACAGATCGCTGAGTGTCTTCATCGAAGCTTCGTTCACAGTCTGGATTACGAAACCAGCAGGAATACCTCTCTCACGGAACTTACCAGCATTCACCTTTGTCACCTTCAGTCCATACTTTATGTCAAGGTCTGCTTTTTCCTTCTCGTTAACCTCACGAATCACTGCACCCAGCACATCGAGGTCAGCATCCTTCACCACCTTAGTGTTGCCCTGCTCGTTCTTCAGTATTACTGTAGCAGTCTTCTTTGACTTCTTATGCAGATAGGTCAGCACCACCTTGTCACCTGGACGCTTCGTAGCTAGTATCTCCTGTAGCTCAGCCATCTTGGTAACCTTCTGTCCATCCACAGCTGTTATAACGTCGCCTTCCTCCAGTCCTGCATCAGCAGCAGCACCGTCATCTATTACCTTAGCCACATAAACGCCTTCGTTCGTTCCAAGGTCTACTTCCTTATTCTGCTCCTTCTGTGCATCGATATAGTTGCGAGCATCCTGTCCCTGAATACCTATCAGTCCACGCTGAACGCTACCATACTGCTTCAGGTCGTCCACCACCTTATTCATAATAGTAGTAGGAATAGCGAAACCATAGCCTATATTTGAACCTGTAGGCGATGTAAGCATAGCGTTAATACCTATCAACTCGCCTTTTGCATTAACGAGTGCACCACCAGAGTTACCCTGATTGATAGCTGCATCGGTCTGTATGAATGCTTCCACGCCGTTAGCACCCAGCGAACGAGCCTTTGCTGATACTATACCAGCTGTTACTGTAGCACGCAGATTCAGCGGATGACCAATAGCGAGCACCCATTCTCCTACCTTTATATCATCGCTTGATATCACCTTGATAGCTGGCAAACCTGTAGCATTTACCTTTATCAAGGCAAGGTCGGTATTCTTATCCGTACCAATGATGCGAGCAGAGAACTCACGATTGTCATTCAGTGTCACAGTCAGCTCGTCTGCACCATCCACCACATGGTTATTTGTTACGATATAACCATCCTGTGATATGATAACACCTGAGCCAGCACCTTCCTTCTTAGGTGTCTGCACCTTACGCTTGTTAGGTCCTTGTCCTCTCTGTCCAAAGAAGCCGAATGGGTCAAACATATCGCCAAAAGGATCGTTCTGAACCTCCACCTCCTGTATCTTTGAGTTTTGCAGGAATTTTATGTGAACCACACAAGGCAAAGCCTTCTCTGCAGCCACCGTCAGGTCTACTGCCCCAGCTGTAGCCACAGGAGCCGCTGAACAAGTGTTGTTATACACATGAGTGGCAGCAAGCGAAAGAGACACTGCAAGGAGTGTCGTAAGAATAGTCTGTTTCATTGATATCTTCATTTTTCGTTATCGTTATTATTATCGGTCATCTTTTGAGAGCGTTTCCGTTTTTCGTTCCCGTTCCCGTTATTTAATTCGCATGCAAAGTTAAGCGCAATTTTTGTTAATTACGCATTTTTGATTTGCAATTTGATATTTTTTAAGCGTTACGAGCGTAATCTTAACGTGACTTTAATTTTCGCTCTTTTTGTTTTTCACTTTTTCACTATTGCTCTTCCGTAGGCAGTTTCATGAGCATGATGCCAATGAATATCCACACTATCTCCCTCACTCGGCAAATGATACTAACGAATATACCCAAGGCTGCTGACAGTCCCAATGCTGCTATAGACAACACGAATCCACCCTCCTGCACACCTATCTGCATAGGCAGGAATCCTATCAGGTTGGCAAAGAATGTGGTCAGTGCTACTATGAGAATAGAATGAAGGTAGGTCAGCATAATACCATCTATGCCACCACCATTATCCACACCAAACAACAATAGCATAAACAGCACTTCCGAACTCTGCACTATTCTGGAGAAATACTCCAACAGCAGACTGCTGTAGAACGCTTTCTTATCCTGCGAAAACAGTGCCGCTATCTGCTTGTCTATATTCTGGAAAGCCTCATTATGTCTTTCAGCAAATCGTCTGCTCCACCCTTTCAGTCCTGGTATCAAGCCTATCCATCCCAGCACCTTCATCACCACTCCGTTCTTATAACCCTTAGAGAACACATACAGTGCACCAAAGAACAATAGGGCTATGAATCCCAGAGCACAACTGATGGGCACGTTAAGTGGCAAATCGCCTACTGCTGCTAAAGCGAGATATAGGAATATAGAGGTAAACCAAAACCAGAAATGCGCAAAGATGTGCATCATGGCATACAGTATGACTGACGAGGTAGCTTTTCTCTTGTCCACATACTTCGACAACTCCATTATGCGGTAAGGCTCACCACCGAGTCCTCCCACTGGTGTGGCATAATTCAGTGCATATCCTGATATCGTCAGTTTAAACACCACCCACGGACTAACCTTCGCCTCTGGGTCCACACCCTTTATCACTCTCCACCATGAGGCTGCATTGATACCGTATATCAACACCCACACACCTATTATCGGTATCAGCCAGTAACCAGCCGTACACAAGTGTTGCCACAACTCTACAAAACTCACGTCAAAGGTGAATAGCATCACTACACATGCTATCACACCCACAATAAAAAACAGGTTGTTAAGTCGTTGTTTTGTCCAAGTCATAGTTGATGGGGTCAAGAGTTCTTGCGCTCCAGTAGGTGCTCAGGCGAGCGGAGCTCGGAGCAAATTGTCAGCAATTTTCTTACAGAATTTTTCGTGACGATAGCGTGTGTAAGCCCATAGCAGTCCCATGCCCAGTATCTCCCACACAAAGTTCCATGCAGGTATGTCACACAGACAGAATAACCAGAAGAATGCCGTTCTGAAGTTGAATGTCAGAGCAGCGTTCCAAGGCATCACCTTACGTGAGTTATACAGTATCTCCTCACGCACTCCCATTGGTATCTCTGACACATCGCCATACTTCTCCTTCAGCGCCTTCATCAGTCGCTGAAACTGAGGCGTTGTCTCCTCCTGCTTCTTTGTATAGTCCACATAGGTCTTCAGAAAATACTTCCATATCACATTACCCTTCCAAGGGGTCTCGTCATACTTCTTCTGTTGGGCAACCGAATTATCCAGTTCGCTACCCTTTTCACCCTTTAGAAAGTATAGATGTACCTGTATGTAGTAGTCAGCAAGACGTTGCTGACCTCCCATACCAGTAAATCCTGAGATGAGTGCCAACACAAACACTATCGCTGTGGCTATCTGCGTATTCACCTCAGTATTCTCTATGCCAAACCATCCAAACTCTATATCGTGGTGATAATAGAAACGGTAAACGATAGCAAGATAAATAGGTATAAACCACACAAATCCTGCCATACCGTCAAGTATTCTGCCCATCTGGCTCTTCTTTCCCGTCATGCGGGCAAGCTGTCCGTCACAACAGTCGAAAATGTCAGCCCACAACAGCAACAACACTGCTATAAGGTTAATCACCAGACCATTAACACCTCCGTAGTAAAAACTTGGCGATGCATACAGATAGGCACTTCCTGCACCTATTATCATCGACATTATCGTTACGGTGTTAGGGTGTATGTCGAGTTTCTCAAACAACAGCGCCCATAGATAACTCAATGGTCGCACCACTCTATAGTCAAGCCAGTCTTCTGTTTCTGAAGACTTCAGCGATGACATCATTTTTTGTCTCAGTTTATTCATTAGTACAGTTCTGCTGGTATTTTCTGCTTGGCGTTTTCAAAATCTTCCACAGTGTCCAGTTCGCAAGAGAAATACTGTGTCACGTCAATCACCTTATATGTATGTCCCTGTGGAATCAGTCTCTCAAAGGCGAGCTCATAGAACTTATTCTCCAGATGCTCCTTATTCATCATCTGGTCCAGTTCCTTGTACAGGGCAACGGAGTAAGCCTTGCCTATCTTCTCTATTCCCAGGCTCTCGCCTGCTGCATCGGCAGGGTTACAGGTCTTGCTTATCTCCTTGATAGAGCCGTTAG
>JAZLBU010000085.1:0-2404 GCA_045613845.1 Prevotella sp.
AATAGTTGACGAGGCTTACATAGACTTTTCTCGCGAGACCACGATGTCACGCATGCTCAACAAGTATCCTAATCTTATAGTCCTCCAGACACTGTCTAAAGCATGGGGCTCGGCTGCTATACGTTTGGGAATGGCATTCGCTTCAAAGGAGATAATAAGCATATATAATAAGGTGAAATACCCATACAACGTAAATCTCCTTACTCAGCAGCAGGCACTCAACCGTCTTAACAACACCTACGACGTGGAGCAATGGGTAAAGTTGCTGTTGCAGGAGCGCAGTCGTATGCTCAGTGCATTCAACGAGCTGAAGATATGCGAGAAGGTCTATCCTACTGACGCAAATTTCTTCCTCGCAAAGGTTACCGATGCCCAGAAGATTTATGACTATCTTGTAGAAAAAGGCATTATAGTGCGTAACCGCACTCGTGTCTCTCTCTGTCAGAACTGCCTCCGTATCACAATAGGTACCCGAGAGGAAAACAACGAACTGCTTGGAGCATTGCGTAACATATAATTCGGTTTTTTATGCGTAAGTTTTTATTCTTCTATTTGTTATTCTGTTTCTCTGCTTCTTTTGCTGAAGACATGCAGTTATATTCTCTGCGCAACGGCAATATGGAGATGAACGTAATCAACTATGGTGCGCGCATCCAAGCCCTTAAGTTTGCTGGACAGGATGTGGTGTTAGGCTTTGACACTCTCGATACTTACACCAAGAAGAAGCAAAACTTCGGCGCTATTGTAGGACGTTATATCGGACGCATCATAGGGGGCAAACTGCCTATAACATACAAAGAAGGCAAGAAAATGTATACTGAAACCTATCAGTTGCAAGTTGGCAGCAATGGGGATTGTTCTCACGGTGGCACGCCTGGTTTCTCTCAGCAGTATTGGACCATTGCCTCTCATAATGATAGTACTTGCACTCTGCGTTTCGTATCGCCCGATGGAGAGAATGGGTTTCCTGGTGAACTGACGCTCGACGTTACTTATACCTTGCAGCATGACGCCCTGCGAATCGACTATTATGCCACTACCACCAAACCCACCGTCCTCAATCCCTCCAACCATTCTTTCTTTAATCTTACAGCCAATCTTGGCGAGACAATACATGATGAGTTATTGTGGATAAACAGCGACAGTACAGCACTCTATAATTCTAATAAGCAGGTTACTGGCAAATTGGCAAGCGTCACCGACACCCCATTCGACTTTCGCCATCCTACCCCAATAGGCATGCGTATTAACGCTGACAATGAGCAACTCAAAGTAACGAAGGGATATGACCACTGCTATAAACTGAATAACATCAATGGACTCCGTACTCCTGTAGCACGTCTCACTGACCTGTCAACAGGAATCTCTATGGAGGTATATACCACAGAACCAGCTATGCAGATATATACTGCCAATAGTCATAATGGTTCTATCATAGGAAAGCAAGGTAAACCATACATCAAACAGAATGCCATCTGCTTTGAAACTATGCACTTCCCCGACTCTCCTAATAATCCTCAGTGGCCTTCCACACAGCTAAATCCTGGAGAGACATTCCACAGCACAACGATATTTAAGTTTTCTGCATTTTAAAAATACTCCCCATAACAATGGAAAAAACTCTTGTAATACTCAAGCCATCATGCCTGCAGCGCGGACTGGTAGGCGAAGTTACCAAACGCTTTGAACAGAAAGGACTCCGTCTCTGTGGTATGAAAATGTGTCAGCTCACAGACGAACAGATGAGCCAGCACTATGCCCAGCATGCTGGCAAGCCTTTCTTTCAGCAACTGAAGGATGCAATGATGGTCACTCCCGTAATAGTTTGTTGCTATGAGGGTGTGGAAGCTGTCGAGGTGGTTCGCCAAATGGCTGGTGTAACCAACGGACGTAAGGCTATGCCTGGCACCATTCGTGGAGATTTCTCTATGTCATTTCAAGAGAATATCGTTCACACCAGCGACTCCATTGAGACTGCAAAAATTGAACTGCAACGTTTCTTTAAGGAAGACGAAATATTTGACTATCCTCAGCCACAATTCTCTTTTCTTTACGCTGCTGACGAACTATAAGTAATGAAAAAACTTATACTCATCGCAACATTTGCTGTAGCTGTTGCCGCTTATGGTCAAAAGTCTAATCAGAGTGATACCGTTACGGTAGCATCTGCCAGCAAGACCAATAAAGTCATTCGCTCCATACCAAGTCCCGCTGAACAGGTTAACGTAGAGCAGATGAAGAAGAGCATGCAGACCTCTTCTCTCGATGCGCTTAGCGGTCAGGTGGCAGGTGTACAGGTGCAGACCACCACTAATCATGAGGTGATGGTAAATGCCGTTCGTGTTCGTGGTACCACCTCGCTTACGGGTGGTAACGACCCTCTGGTTATTATTGATGGTGTAGC
>JAZLBU010000086.1:0-17331 GCA_045613845.1 Prevotella sp.
CGTCCTGAGACCGAAACACTTATTGATGTTGTGTTGCAGAATCTTAGGCAGAGGGAAGTAACACATCCATCGATACTCGACATAGGCACAGGAAGCGGATGCATAGCCATAACACTGGCAAAAGAACTGCCAGGAGCCAATGTCACGGCATGGGACATAAGCAACGAAGCCTTGGCAATGGCCCAAGCAAATGCTAAGAATCTTGATACCAATGTTACATTACAGCATCAAGATGCGCTCAACCCTCCTGCTGACATCTTATTATATGATGTAATAGTATCAAACCCTCCATACATCTGCCAACAGGAGGCTGAGAGCATGGAAGGAAATGTGCTCGACCATGAACCGCATCTTGCCCTCTTTGTGCCAGATAATGATCCACTGCTGTTTTATCGTGCCATCACACTTTATGCAGAAAAAGCACTACGTAGCAACGGTCTTATAGCATTTGAAATCAACCCAATTTACTCCAAGCAAACCCAGGAACTCCTTTCCACCCACTCCTTCCACAATGTCAACATTACCAACGATGAGTATGGCAAGGAAAGGATAGTAACCGCCATAAAAAACTGATTAAAGAATTTGTGCATTTGTTAATATTGTTAAACAAATGCATCTCACCATGTAGAAATATAGAACAATTTACCGCCTGTTAGAACAAAAGGCAGTACCTTTGCGACACATTTTACTGAAAAATGGGTGTAAAGATATGATTAAAGATTTCAACAGGATTGCCATCATGGCTGGTGAGAAGGATATCACCTTCACCGAGCTCATTCACAACATCAGTGCCGTAGCTAATCACCTCCCTATCAAACAGGGAGAGAAATGCATCATCTTCAGCGAAAACCGTGAAGAATGGATATACTCCGTTTTTGCTATTTGGCAAAAGCGAAGTATTGCAGTGCCAGTAGATGCTACATCTACCGTTTCAGATCTTGCCTATATACTCAGCGACTGTACTCCTGAGTGCATCATAGTATCAGCAAACTGCCTTGAAACAGCCCAGAAAGCCATCAAGGAATCAGGTGCAAAAACCCAGTTGGTGAGCATAGAGAACTTTGGCGAGTTCTGTAAAGAGGATGCTGACATAAGCGCAGAAAACTACGAGCCAGACCAGCAGGCAATAGCCCTGATAGTTTACACCTCAGGCACCACAGGCTCGCCTAAGGGTGTAATGCTCACCTTCAGCAATCTGTATGCCAACATCCGAGGTGTATCAGTAGAGGTGAAAATCTTTAATCCAGAACGCAGAACACTCATACTCCTTCCACTCCACCACATACTGCCACTCATGGGCACCGTCATAGCACCAATGCTCAATGGCGGAGGTGTAGCCATCTGTCCAAGTTTGTCTGGTCCTGACATCATGCAGACCCTCTGTCGAGGTCAGATAGCCATCTTCGTAGGTGTGCCTCGTTTGAGGCAAACCCTCTATAGTGGCATGAAGAAGAAGATTGATGAGAAATGGATTACTCGAGCCCTGTTTAATCTGTGTAAGAAAGCCAACAGTCGCACACTCTCTCGCATCATATTCAAGAGTGTACACCAGAAGATGGGTGGACACCTTGACTTCTGCGTGAGTGGTGGTGCAGCATTAGACACTGAGATAGGCGAAGGACTGCGAACCCTTGGTCTGGATGTGCTTGAGGGTTATGGTATGACTGAAACAGCCCCCATCATCGCCTTCACTCGTCCTGACGACATCATACCAGGTTGTGTAGGCTTGCCCCTTCCATCCGTAGAATGCAAGATAGTAAATGGCGAACTCTGTGCCAAGGGTCCTAATGTGATGGTGGGTTACTACAACCGTCCGAAGGAAACAGCTGACGTAATAGATGCTGACGGATTCATACACACAGGCGACCTTGCTCGCATTGACGATAAGGGTAGAGTGTATATCACAGGCCGAAGCAAAGAGATAATAGTGCTTTCAAATGGCAAGAATGTGCAACCAGCTGAGATAGAGTTCCAACTTGAGAAGTATGACGACCTGGTAAAAGAGGTTGCCGTAACTGAAAAGAACGATATGCTATGGGCTATCATAGTGCCACAAAACAGCGATATCACTGAGGAAGAACTGAAGACCCAGGTGGTGCAGCCATACAACAAAACCGTTGAGAACTACAAGAAGATTATGAACATCTTTGTCTACAACGGCGAGTTGCCTCGCACCAAACTCGACAAGTTGCAGAGGTTTAAGCTTAAGGATATTCTTAACAACGATAACGTTACCCTTAACCTTAACGAGGCTCGCTCAAAGGCTGAGGACGAAAACTTGGGAGAGGAATATCGCATTCTGAAGGAGTATATCGAGTCTGAGAAGAAAATAGCCATCAAGCCTACTGACCACATAGAGACCGACCTGGCCTTTGACTCGCTCGATCGTGTCAGTCTGCAGGGTTTCATAGAGCAGACATTCGGCATGACCATAAATGCCGACACTATGGCCGACTTCAAGGATATTCAGGCATTAGCCGAGAAAGTGACCAAAGGACAGACACGCCGAGAGGTGGAAAAGATAGACTGGCACACGATACTAACGTACGAAGACGAAACGCTTCGCTACGAAAACGAAGACTTAAAGCTTCCTACTGCTAGTTTCACCCACACCCTGTATGAAGGACTGTTCAAGACATTCTTCAAAACCTACAACCGCATGACCATCAAGGGCACGGAGAACATACCTGGCAACGGTCCCTTCATCCTTGCCCCAAACCATCAGAGCTATCTCGATGCCCCAATCGCTATGGCTGGCGTGCCTAAGAATCAGATTAACGATATCTATTTCTACGCCACAGAGGAACATGTGCAAGGTAAGTTCCTGCGATTTATGGCTAACCGCCACAATATCATTCTTATGGAGAACAGCAATCTGAAGAACTCCATACTGAAACTCTCCAAGGTGTTGCGTCAAGGAAAGAGCATCATGATATTCCCTGAGGGAACACGAACTTTTTCCGGTGAAATGGGCAATTTTAAGAAGACTTTCGCTATTCTTGCCAAAGAACTCAACGTACCTATCATACCTGTACGCATTACAGGAGCCTATCGCATGCTGAAGCGTGGCACTCGCTTTATCCAACCTTGCCACATACAGGTGGAGTACCTTCCTGAGGTGAAGCCAAACGAGAGTCTAACCTACGATGAAATCGCACAAATTGTAAAGACCAGGATTCAGGGGGAAGTGTAATTCATGGTTCATAGTTCATAGTTCACAATTCATAGTTCACAGTTCATGGGCTTACCTAATAAAGACGAACAAGGCAACACCTGGACCCACCTCTTAGGAGCGGTCTTCGCACTATCCAGCATCTGGATGGTGTGGCCTGCTGTGCATCAGGGGTGGCAGATGGCTTTTGGTGTCATCTTCTTTATTGTGGGTATGTTTCTCATGTTTCTCAGCAGCACCATCTACCACTGGGTGCATCCAGGCATAGCCAAGGATGTGTTACGCAAACTCGACCACATCAGCATCTACGTCATGATAGCCTGTTCCTACACCCCCATCTGCGTTGGTGTGGTAGGCGGATGGATAGGCTGGACAGTCTTCGGAGTGCAGTGGGCAGCTGTCATTGGTGGCACCTTTTATAAAATCTTCGCCTTAGGCAAATACCCAAAGCTTTCCCTTGCCCTCTACCTCGTAATGGGATGGAGTGTGCTCTTGGTCATAGAGCCCGTAATGTCGCGTCTTTCCTGGCTTGCCATCAGTTTTCTTTTTGCCGAAGGACTGTTTTATACCGCTGGCACCTATTTCTTTGCCAACGACAAAAAACTCCACTTTCATGCCATTTGGCATGTCTTCGTGCTCCTTGGCGCCATCTCCCATTGGAGTGTGGTGCTATGCGTAATCAACGGAGTGTAGCCTTATATTAGCGAATAAAAATGCGGAATAATGTCCTCATAGTGCCCGTCTTTCATGCGGAAGCCTTGGGGTATTACGCCTAACTGTGTGAAGCCAAGACGCTTGTACAGGTGTAGGGCATGAGTGTTTGTTGCCACGACGGCATTAAACTGAAGAATGCGGAAACCCAATTCGGCTCCTACCCTCAGGGAGTCTTTCACCAACTGTTCTCCTATGTGTTGCCCACGTTTGCCAGCTTTTACTGCATAACTGGTGTTGCAGATATGTCCGCATCGCCCAACATTATTGGGATGCAGTATGTACAGACCTACTACTTCGCCAGTCTCACTATCCACAGCCACGCCTGTATAACTCTGCCCCATGAAGAAATCGTTGGCGGTCTGCTCAGTCAACTCTTTATCCTGAGGAAAGGCTATGCCCTCAGTCACTACTTCATTCCAAATACTCACTGCCTGAGTCTCGTCTTGGCTCTGATATTTCCTTATTGTTATCATTTTTCCTTCTTTACGTAGTCAAACAGGTTGAGGGTGCCTGACTCCTGGGTTATGTCGAGAGCGGGTACGAACTCTTCAATTCGCGTTTTGCCTGTATTCTTATTTACATAGAAATAGGTGAAGAAGCCTGTGACTGTTCTGTCTTGCTCTTGTTGCAAGAACTCACGATGGCAAGCATAACTGCCATTGAAAATAGAATCTTCTTCATGATATTTATTCGCTGTAATTATGGTCAACCACTATCTCTATATGCACACCTGGCACCAGTGGCTGTATCTCTGTAATCAAAGTGCTTACTAATCCCATCTCATCATGCACAGAGATGTCAGGCACTATATCGACTGAGAGGAAGTTATCCTTCTCTTCGTAATAGAAGCCATGCACCTGAACTACCTCCTTATGTGAAGCCAATACCTTAGATACAGCTGTCTGTATCTCAGTTCGGCGATTATCGCCTGTGGCAATGGCATACACCCCCACTGTCAAGATGATGTTGTGATGCTCTATCATGTGCATGGTTATTCTGCGAGTCAGTCCGTGAATCTCATGAGCCGTCATAGTGTCGAGCACATTGATGTGTATCGAACCAATCTGCATGTCAGGACCATAGTTGTGCAGTATCAGGTCATACACCCCATGCACTCCCTCAAACTGAGATACCTCTTTCTTTATCGTTTCAGTCAGTTCTGCAGAGATACTGGTGCCCAGCAGTTCATTGACTGGTGAGGCAAGCATCTCTATACCAGCCTTGATGATTACTATGGAGATAATGGCTCCGAGAATGCCATCGAGCGACACACCCCATACCAGCATTATGCCAGCAGAAATGAGGGTTGCCAAAGTGATGACAGCATCAAACAGGGCATCAGAGCCTGAGGCTATCAGGGCATCGCTCTTCAGTTGGTCGCCCTTGCGCTTCACATACTGTCCCAACGCCAGTTTCACCACTATTGCCACAGCTATAACTATGAGTGTGGTGGTGGTGTAGGAAGGCTCTGTAGGGTCGAAAATCTTCTTCACCCAGTCTATCCGCGAGGTGATACCAGCCGAGAGCACTATGACAGCTATGATGATGGCACTGAAATACTCTATTCTGCCAAAGCCGAAGGGATGTTTTCTGTCTGCAGGACGGGCAGACAGTTTCGTGCCCACTATGGTGATGACACTCGACAGAGCATCGCTCAGGTTGTTTACTGCATCCATCACTATAGCCACAGAACTTGCCAATATGCCCACCACTGCCTTAAAGCCTGCAAGCAACACATTGGCTATGATGCCAACCCAACTGGTTCTGATTATTTGCGAATTACGATCCATTTCTCTTACCTTATTTATATATAAGCGAGGGCAAAGGTACAAATTATTTTTGAAAAAAGAGGTACAACCTGCGCGATTGTACCTCTTTTTGTTTATTTATGAATAATGTTTCTTAGAAATCTTCTATTACTTCTCCTCTCAGACACTATGTTTCTAACCCCAGATGCTATGCTTCTAAATAACAAACTAAGTTAGTTTGTTTATCAAAGTAAGTTAGTTTGTTTAACAAAGTAAGTTAGTTTGTTCGACAAAGTAAGTTAGTTTGTTCTATAAACTAAGCTATTTTGTTAGATAAAAGCTCTGCCTCAAGCCTTAAAAGCATAGCAAGGAAAGAGAGAAGCAAGGCTCTTTTTTCTCCAGATAATGTTTGGCTGTTCCAAATTAAAGATGTAACTTTGCACCATTACCATTATATATATGAACAAGACAAAAGCATGGATGTTAGCCACCATCCTGACACTCTGTGGCTGCAGCATAGGACTTAGTTCCTGCAAAAGTGGAAAAAACATATCAGAAGCCAGCTACCCCTTGGTTGCTGGCACACTGGAGGAAGCAGTGAAGCCAGACTCGGCTCCTGCACGGATTCTTGAGGCAATGGAGAAGGCTGAGCGTTTTCACAATTACGAAATCATGAGCGACACCTTGCACTCCGTCTGCGTGGAGGCTATCGGCGAGGTGGACAGCACACCAACTGAGGGCTACGGCATAGTAGTGGAAAAGGGAGCCTCGTCCACCACATTCCACAATCTCAGCAATGCACGCCAACCCAAGGCTCTGTATGATGCAAAGACAGGCACCCTCTGGTTTGCCAACTGCGCCATGTGGGGCACTGGAGTACAAGTGGAGTGCCTCTACCAGATACTCTTCGATAAAGATGACAAGGCTCATATAGCCCACAGCATCGACCCATACGACATTCAGCAGCAACTATGCCAGCGCCTGGGCTACAGCATAGAGGGAGAGCAAGTGACACTCTACGACAACGGGCGCGAGATAGCCCAAGCCAGGAACACCATTACTGACATGGGAGGCTTCGACAGCGAACAGCCCCTCTGGATAGGCGAACAGATACAGTATGACCTGAGCGGAAATGCTCCACTCCTGCTTATCACCCCAGGTGTGAAATTCACCACTGGCCTTGTACTCACCTACGACGACATGCCCACACTCGCTGCTCCCCTCACCATATCCAATGACGGCAAAGTGAGCATCGGCGAACTCAAAGAACATAAAAAGTAGAAAGCTGGGGAAGAAAACATTATATAATATGGTGTGTTTGTCAAGATTATTTTGTAATTTTGCACCTGAATATGCTATTGCGCATGAAATATGATGTTATCGTAATAGGAAGCGGACTGGGTGGCTTGGAGTGTGCTATCACTCTGGGCAGGAAGGGTAAGCGCGTGCTGGTGTTGGAACGGCAATTCCAGCCAGGAGGCTGTCTGCAGAGCTACAAGCGCAAGGGGTGCTGCCTGGACACTGGTCTGCACTACATAGGTGGACTGGACGAGGGACAGCCCCTGCATGATGCGTTTAAGGAGCTGGGACTGCTCGACCTGCCTTGGCAGAGGCTCGACCCAAAGGGCTTTGACGAGATAACCATCATGGGCAAGACATACAGGTTTGCTCAGGGCTATGAGAACTTCGTCAATGAGCTGGCGAAGGATTTTCCTGAGGAACGCGAGGGACTGGAGAAATATGTGGAGATGCTGCAAACAACTGACGAACAGTGGTTGCAGCAGACTAACGCATACGACTATCTCTGTTCCATCATTCACAATAAACTGCTTATCAGCATAATAAGCGGAGCCAGTCTGAAGATGGAACTGCGCAAGAAGACACTGCCCCTCTTCACCTTTGCTCATGGTAATGGTAGTTTTATAGAGAGCAGTTGGCGACTGAAGGGCGAGGGCAATGTGCTGATAAACCACATGCTTGAGACCATCAAGACTCTCGGAGGCGAGGTGATATGCAATGCCGACGTAACAGAACTGAAGGAAGAAGACGGCAAGATAACCAAGGCGATATGCAGAGACGGCAGAGAGTTTGAGGGAGACATCTTTATATCAGATGCCCACCCATCGGTAACGGTTAATCTGGTGAAGGAGAGCAAGCTGATAAAGAAGATTTTCCGTATGCGAATGACTACGCTGAAGAACACTTGCGGAATGTTTACCCTGCAACTGAAACTGAAGCCAGAGGCTCTGCCCTACTTCAACCACAACAAGTTCGTCTATGACACAGATGATGTGTGGGCTAACATAGCCGTGGAGCCTGAACAGCCAAAGGTGAAGGGAGTGCTGATAAGCTGTCCTATGCCTACGGAGTACGAAACGCCTGCGGCTACGAAACGCCCTACGGGCTACGAAAACGAAGACTGTTACGCCAATGTCCTCGACATACTTACGCCGATGAAATGGGAGTTTGTAGAGCGCTGGGCTGACAAAACGCCAGGCAAGCGAGGTGAGGACTATGTGGAGATGAAGCAGAACATCAGCAACCAGTGTCTGGACCTTGCCGAGCAGGTGATACCAGGCTTGAGAGGCATGATAGAGCACAGCTACACCTCTACCCCACTGACCTATTACACCTACAACAACTCGCCCTATGGCAGTGCCTATGGTGTGCGTAAGGACTACAGCAATGTGCTTGGCACCATATTATCGCCAAAGACCCCAATACCAAACCTGTTCCTGACAGGACAGAGCCTGATGCTCCACGGACTGCATGGAGTGACTATGACGGCAAAGTTTACCTGCGAGGAAGTACTTCGAGAGAGCTAAGGCTCTGTTCGAAAGTTCAAAAGTTCAAAAGTTCTTGCGCTCCAGTAGGTGCTCAGGCGAGCAAGCTCGGAGCAAAAGATTAAAAGTTCAAAAGATAAAAAAACTGAAGATATGAAGAAATTACTTGTTACTTTTTCATTATTACTTATTACTTTCTGTGCCTTTGCGCAGACAGCTGATTTCAAGAAGGCAGTTGCCAAGTATGGCAACGTTAGTTCGCTCACAGCTACAGCCACTCGCACTGTACACAAGAGTGGCTCTACCAAGGACAAGGTAGTAGCAGGCACTCTGCAAGTGAAGAAAGACGGAAAAGTAGCCATAGTGAATGGCAAAGATGCACTGATAATGAATGGTAATGCTTTCACCATGAAGAAAGGTCCGCTGAAGGCAAAGACCAATGCTGCTACTGATACCCGCTACAAGACTTTCCACGATGTGCTTGAGGCAATATTCAATGGTGGCAAGACCGACCTGTCAAAGAATGCTGACGTTAAGATGGCAAAGAGCGGCTCTAACGTAGTGCTCACCATCACTCCTACATCAACCAAGAAACTGATGTTCTCTTCATTCATCATCACCATCGACGGCAAGGCACAGGAGATGCGCTCTATACGCCTGAACCAGAAGGGTGGAGCATATACCGAGTATGTGTTCTCAAATTACAAACTCGGAGCAACGGTTGACGATAAGCTGTTTAAGTAATTTAAGTCTCGCATAAGCTCAACTTTTTAGGAGTTAAAAGGAGTTAGAGGAGTTAATGTGGCTTCCAGCCACTTAGAAGTTAGAGACATATGATATGTTAGAAGATACTTGCAAGATAAGGGTAAAGTTCTCGGAGATTGACGCCATGCTCTGCGTGTGGCACGGCAACTACGTGAAGTATTTCGAGGACGGCAGGGAATCGTTTAACCGTCACTACCCAGGCATAGACTACCAGACGATGCTGGAGCACAACACACCTGCACCTATATATGACATACAGGTGAAGTGTCTGGCTCCACTCGGCTTGAACGACATCGCCGTGATTCACACCCGCTATGTGCACAAGCGTGGAGCCCGTCTGGATTTTGAATATGAGATATACAGAGAGCGAGACAATGCCCTCTGCTGCAAAGGTAGCACCACCCAGCTGTTCATAGATAAAGACGGCAACCAACTGCTTGACCTGCCTGACTTCTATGAAGCGTGGCTGGAGGAGCACTCCATAGCCTAAGCCTGTATAATGACTACACCCTCCTGCTTCATGCCATCCATCTTGATGGTGCAAGGATGAGGCAAGCGAACGTGGCGAACATACTTAGTCTCGCTCACAGCAGGCAGAGAGTCAAGATACTGACGGTTGAGAATCTCAAGGGCAGCATTGCCATAACTGCTACGATTGTCAGCATTTACAGGGTTGCCCTCCTTATCGTGGTTCACGTCAATAGTGAAATAACCCACTCCCAAGGAAGTGAGATTCTGGAAGAAGTGAGTGCCCTGAGATGGGTCAACGAAATAGCTTGGCAGAATCTCTTCCACTATCAGTTTAGAGGCTGAGATGTGAGGCCACTTAACTGGCACACCGAGCCAGGAATCAGAACTGCCCCACCTGCCTGGACCTATCAAGATATAAGAAAGGTCAGCCTTCCCTGGATCTTGCTTGCGCATATTGAGGAACTGATTGTTTATCTTCTCTATCTCCTCTGCCACGAAAGCATTGTTGGAAGCGCTATAGTCGCTGCCAACCTTCACATACACCACATCGCTGATGCCCTCTATTATGCCGTGACCCAAAGAGTTATGGGAGCGCAGCAGGCATTCGGCATCATTAACCTGAAGCAGGTCTTCATCCAGTTCCTGCTTGGAATCGACTATAGGTCGTATCTGCAACAGATAGTAACAGCCCGTCTTATCAGGATGAATGTTGCAAGCCATCTCTATCTCCACAGGACGACGCATCTCTTCTGCGCCTAATCTTAGCGACATCTGCATCAACTCTGGCAGAGGGAACACTCCCTGCTCCAACACACCATTCATGGAAATAATCTTTCTGCCTCCTTCATATACTCCAGGTCGGATAACCTGATCATAAGGGTCGAAGGTAGAAGCGATATATTGCAAAGAACCGTCGGCATCGGCATCAGCCACCATACGTCTTTGTATATTGAAGCCATCGTCAATGGTAAAGTTCAGGCATTCGCTATCTTCTGGTTTCATACTTAGAGAATAGAAACTAGTCTGCGTCTGGCGAAGAGCCACCTCCATCTCTGACATCTGCATAACCTGAGCAGGATGGTGAGGCGAAACACGCAAAGTCTGACCTCCATCAACAATGTATTTGCCCAGTCCGAGAGCAAGCGAAGCTATGCCTTCCTCTGGTTTCTCATCACCCACAGGATAATAGTTGAGCGAACGAAGCACACCAGAGATGTTAGGGTAATAGTGTTCGCCATACTGCTGACCTACCACCTCTTGTATTATGACAGCCATCTTCTCCTGGTCTATGACATTCTGCGTTGCCGTCATATAAGCCTTGGAATCACGATAATAAACTGAGGCATAGACACTCTTGACAGCCTCGGAGAGGTCGGCAAGCATCTTCTCACGATTATCGGAATAAGGAATCATGTAGGTGCTATAGATACCAGCAAAAGGCTGATAGTGACTATCTTCGAGCAAGGATGACGAACGCACGGCAAGAGGTTTCTGCGTAGCATTTATCATAGTGTTGAAATCATCAAGCAGCGAGTCAGGCAACTCTGCATTAAGGAAAGCTTCAAGTATTGCCTCGTCAGGAGCATCGCTGAGGGCTGTTTCCCACAGATGGTTGTTGTCCATGAACTGGTCGAAAAGATCTGTACACAAAACTACTGTCTTGGGTATATAAACCTTAGCATTGGGAAACTGGTGGAACTCCTTATGTTGCTTTATAATATTATCGAGGAAAGCCAGGCCTCTGCCCTTACCACCCAACGAGCCATCGCCTATACGCGCAAAGTGGGAATAGGTGTCGAAACGGTCACGGTTGAATACCGCTACCACACCAAAATTCTTCATGTGACGGTAGGCAACGATTGCATCAAAGATAATCTCTCTGTGCTTATCTACATCCTGTAGTTTATGCCATGTTACATGCTTGAGGAACTCTGATACAGGGAAGATGGCACGAGCTGCAAGCCAACGTGAAACATGGTTGCGACTGACGTGATAGAGCATGGAGTCACGTGGAATCTTGAAGATATTATCCTGCAACTCTTTAAGATTTCTCACTCGGCATATCACCTCTTTTGTCGCAGGGTCTCGAAACAGGAAGTCACCAAAGCCGAAATGCTCCTCCATTATGTGGCGCAAATCAACATTGAACTTCTTAGAATTCTTATCTATAAAACTAACACCCTTGACGGTGATATCGAGGTTCTTCTCTGATGACTGTATTATCAAAGGCAGATACTCATTGGCCTCGCGAATCTTTTGAAGCAACTTAACGCCTGCCACAGCATCTACTTTGCCGTCTTTCTCAAAACGACTGTCTGAGACAACACCCAACATGTTGTCCTCATACTTCTTATAAAGTTTCCATGCCTCCTCGTAGTTACGAGCCAAAAGCACTTTTGGTCTGCCTCGCATACGAAGCATCTCGGCCTGCGAGTTGAGTGCCTCAGTAGCAAAGTTAAGACTCTGAGTAAGAATGAATTTATATAGATTAGGCAGGATAGACGAATAGAAGCGGATGGAATCTTCCACCAGCAACACGCATTTTACTCCTGCCTCCTTAGTATCGTTGTCAATATTCATCTTATCCTCTATCAGTTTGATAATGGAGAGGATAAGCTCTGTATTTCCCAACCAACAGAATACATAATCGAATATGCTGAGGTCGAGATCTTGCATGCGACGACTGATGCCGTGCGAGAATGGTGTGAGCACCACGCAAGGGGTTGAGGGGGATGTCTTTTTCACTGCATAGGCAACGTCGAAGGCATCATTATCGGCATTACCAGGCATACAGATTACAAGGTCATACTGGGTAACCGACAGTGCTTCGTCGGCTTCTTCTATAGTAGATACCTGGGTAAATGAAGGTGGATAACGCAGTCCCAACTTCATATACTCTGAGAAAATCTTCTCCTCTACCCTGCCATCGTCTTCAAGCATAAAGGCATCATACGGATTAGCAACAATCAGCACGTTGGAAATGCGTCGTTGCATCAGGTTGAGGAACGTTGTATCTTTAAGGTTAAGTTCAGACATACCACGAAAAAAGACAAAAGAGGTGCTGAGATTGTTATCCCAACACCTCCTTCTTATTTAATATTTTCTTATTGCCGTATTATACAATACCCTGTGCCATCATAGCCTTAGCAACCTTGATGAAGCCTGCTACGTTAGCACCCTTCACATAGTTGATATAGCCGTCAGCCTCTGTACCATACTTCACACAGTTAGCGTGGATGTCATCCATGATCTTGTGCAAGTAGTTGTCAACCTCCTCTGAAGTCCAACGCAGACGCTCTGAGTTCTGTGACATCTCAAGGCCTGATACTGATACACCACCAGCGTTAGCAGCCTTACCAGGAGAGTAAAGGATCTTAGCATCCTGGAACACCTTGATAGCCTCAGGAGTTGTAGGCATGTTAGCACCCTCAGAAACTGCGAATACGCCGTTTGCTACGAGAGTCTTAGCTGCCTCCTCGTTGATCTCGTTCTGTGTAGCTGATGGAAGAGCTATGTCAGCCTTCTCGCCCCATGGCTTAGCACCCTCTACATACTTACAACCATACTTCTCAGCATACTCCTTGATACGACCGCGCTGTACGTTCTTAAGCTCCATTACGTAGTCGAGCTTCTCACGTGTGATGCCATCTGGATCGTAGATGTAACCATCAGAGTCAGAGAGAGTAACAGGCTTAGCACCAAGCTGGATAAGCTTCTCAGTGGTGTACTGAGCTACGTTACCTGAACCTGATACAAGAACTGTCTTGCCCTTGATGTCGATGTTACGAGTCTTAAGCATGTTAAGCAGGAAGTAAACGTTACCGTAACCTGTAGCCTCAGGACGGATGAGTGAACCACCAAACTCGAGGCCCTTACCTGTGAGCATACCAGTGAACTGGTGAGTGAGCTTCTTGTACATACCGAACATGTAACCTACCTCACGGCCACCTACGCCGATATCACCTGCTGGAACGTCCTCATCAGCACCTACGTGACGATAGAGCTCAGTCATAAATGCCTGACAGAAACGCATTACCTCAGCGTCAGACTTACCACGTGGTGAGAAGTCAGAACCACCCTTTGCACCACCCATTGGGAGAGTAGTCAGTGAGTTCTTGAAAGTCTGCTCAAAAGCAAGGAACTTCAGGATACCGAGGTTTACTGAACGGTGGAAACGAATACCACCCTTGTATGGGCCAATTACGTTGTTGTGCTGGATACGATAACCCATGTTTGTCTGTACGTTACCCTTGTCGTCAACCCAAGAAACGCGGAACTCAATTACGCGATCTGGAATACAAAGACGCTCGATAAGGTTTGCACGGTCAAACTCTGGGTGCTTGTTGTACTCTTCTTCGATAGTAGGAAGAACCTGTGAAACAGCCTGGATGTACTCAGGCTCATTAGGGAATCTCTGCTTAAGATTCTCAATCACTTTCTGTGCATTCATCTTCTTTTACTTTTTTGTTTTGGTTGTTATATTAATGAATATCTTTTTTATCCTGATATTTTTACAAAAGGGGACGTCTCTCCTTTTTCTGGTTGCAAAGTTACAAATAAATATCGTAACTCAATAACATTTTGCCGTTTTTTTTCAAAAAAAAGTGCACTTTTTATGTTTTTCACCCCTTTTGCTTAACAAAGTATCAATTTTTCATTTTAAAAATGACAAAGTGTAAGCGTCAAAAATCAATAATCTGTCCATCGTAAGCAAACTCAAAACCTTCAGGTAACTGACTGTTTGCCCAGTCATGGGTACCAATATCGTGGGTAAGGTGTATAAAGTAAGTTTTGCGAGCACCAACTTTACGTGAAAACTCAATCGCATCATCCACTAACTGATGACTGTGGTGCGGTTTTTTAAAACGTAAAGCATTTACAACTAACGTCTCTATGCCCTGTAACATCTGAATATCTTCGTCTTCCATATACTTCATATCGGTAATGTAGGCAAGTTTGCCGATACGAAAACCAAGAATAGGAAGATTGCCATGCATAACACGAACGGGAAGAATTTCCAGTTCGTCTAAAGCTGGTGGTATTATACGCTGCACACGCTTGTCACGCATAATACCATCCTTGGTAGCACCTCCCTCATACACCTCTACCGTATTTTCATAAGGACGGCGCACGGTAAACGGTCTACCCGAACTTATCTGATGGAGTTTTAGATGTGGCACACCTGGATATAATTGTTCTTTGAAACAATATGGCATAGTCTGTCGCAGTCCGTCAATTACATCTTTCTGGGCATAGATATCCACATCGCCAAACCAAGCAAAAGGACGCAAGTCATCTGTACCACCTACATGGTCGTAGTGTATATGCGTAAAGAGCACAGCGTCTATCTTATCAAAAAAGGGTGTTTTTCCTTGATTATTATAACGCATAATCTGCTGACGGAAATCTGGGCCACAGTCTATCAACACCCTAAGACCACCGTCTGTTTCAAGCATAGCAGATGTCCTAAACCTTTTATCTTTTGGCTCTCGGCTAAGACATACCTCACAATTACAACCTATTGCCGGTACGCCGATGGATGTTCCCGTGCCCAGAAATGTCAGCTTCATATTATATTTACCTCAGGGTTAATCATTATACCAAACCTATTGAAAACATCAATGCGTATAGCATTGCAAAGGTCTACTATTTCCTTACCTGTTGCGCCTCCTTTATTCACGAGGACCAATGCTTGATTCTTGTGCACTCCAGCATGCCCCATCGTTTTACCTTTCCAGCCGCATTGGTCTATCATCCATCCTGCTGGTATCTTTACTCTGTTGCCATCAACATCGTAATGAGGCATTGTTGGATATTCTTTATGCAGGCTTTCAAATTTTTCTCTATCCACTATCGGATTCATAAAGAACGAGCCTGCATTACCCTCTACCTTGGGATCTGGCAACTTAGCATTACGTATCTCAATAATAGCTTCACGCACAATTGCCGCTGTAACTATTTTTTCTAGTTCTTCCTCAGCTAAATTTAGCTTTGATGATAGCACACCTTTAAGATTTCCATAACCTAAGCACGGCTTAAAGTCCTTGCTCAATCTATATGTGACATAAGTAATGAAATATTTGTTTTTCCACTCATCCTTGAACCTGCTATAGCGATAGGCATAATGGCATTCTTCTGGATTTATTGTAAGCACTTTGCCTGTTTCTATCTCTATTGCCTCAATGCTGAATATAAGATCTTTTGCCTCTACGCCATAGGCTCCTATGTTCTGCACAGCCGAAGCACCCACTTCACCAGGAATTATCGATAAATTCTCCATGCCGTAGTAGGAATGTTCCGTAGCATATGCTACAACATCATCCCAAACTTCTCCTGAACCACACCTTATATATATATGCGAAGCATCCTGATTCTCCTTACTTGAAGGATCCAAACGTTCTATCCCTTTTATCTTTGAATGCAACACATTTCCAGCATAGTCTTTGGTAAGTAACAGATTACTTCCACCACCGAGTATCATATAAGGCTCATCCTTCACCTTTGATAATATTTCTCTAGCTTCTTCAACTGTAGCAGGCTCGAATATATCCTTACAGCCACAGTCTATTCCGAATGTGTTATATATTAATAGGCTTTTCACGTCGTTATAGTCTTAAGTTTCCAGGCACCGCCCTTTCTTACAAACATAAGGTCAGTCTGCAATCCATTGGATATTCCACGCAACAAAAAATAACGTGCATTAGAAGACGATGAACGCTGTGGACTGCCATAAACAATATTATATATCGTACCTGAAGGCAACCATGGAGCGAACACCGGCCACTGCTCAGGCAATATCTCTCCCGTCATAGTTGAGAAATCGTCTTCTGGATCGGGACCCGTGAATGTTACACTTTCTGACAATGAATTCTGTTGGAATATGGGATCTGTAACAAACCTCTGATAGAAAGTAAGAAATGAAGCATCCTGATGCTGTTTGAGCAACATCGTGTTTATGTCATTAAGCATCCACAAACCACGACTCCTTACGAAATGCCACTGTTTTACAACACCCTTTGACATGGAAAACTTCTCAACTGTAACATCATTTACCGTCGTATCTTTCATTGCATTAAGCTGCTTCTTCGTGTCAAATATCAAGGTATAATAACCCTGCGCCATAAAGAAATGTTCTACTCGCCAGTTCTTCTTCTCTATGACAGAAGGTTTACCATATTCCACTACCTTGACAGGAAAGCTGACACGTCTCAACTGTACCTTCTTACTTCCCGCAAAGTTAAAGAAAAAGTCGTCAAACAACTCGTCCGCTGCTATCGGCATCGTATTACTCTCCACTACGTTGGATATTGAATCCACGGTATCTGTTACGAGTGTATCAGCACTGAGAGAATCTACACTATCAGTCTTTTTCTCAGTACATCCTACAGAGAAAAACAATGCCAAAACTGAAAGAAATAAAAAAGTAAAAAATCCTTTTCTCATCATCCTTCCTTTATTTAATGCAAAGGTAACACATTTTTTTGAAAGAAAAGAAAAAAAGCGAAAAAACTACATACCTCTAGCAACTACTACACAAAAAAAGAGAGTCACATCATTTCTGATATGACTCTCCTGTTCCTTTCGGATTTCTAAAAAAAGAAGGCGGCCTCCTACTCTCCCACATTGCATTGCAGTACCATCGGCGCAGGCGGGCTTAACTTCTCTGTTCGGAATGGGA
>JAZLBU010000087.1:0-7502 GCA_045613845.1 Prevotella sp.
TCTCAAACAACAGCGCCCATAGATAACTCAATGGTCGCACCACTCTATAGTCAAGCCAGTCTTCTGTTTCTGAAGACTTCAGCGATGACATCATCTTTTGCCTAAGTTTGTTCATTTGTCTTTAACTCCTTTAACTTCTCTAACTTCTCTAACTTCTTAATAAAGCTCCGCTGGAATTTTCTCCTTGGCGTTTTCAAAATCTTCCACAGTATCCAGTTCACAAGAGAAATACTGTGTCACATCGAGCACCTTATATGTATGTCCCTGAGGTATCAATCGCTCAAAGGCCAGCTCATAGAACTTATTCTCCTGATGCTCCTTGTTCATCATCACCTCGAGTTCCTTGTAGAGGGCCTTGGAGTATGCCTTACCTATCTTCTCTATGCCCAGACTCTCGCCAGCGGCATCCTGAGGGTTGCAGGTCTTGCTTATCTCCTTGATGGAGCCGTCCTTGCCAGTCACCACCTTCATCTCTTCCTCTCCCAGGTCGTGTTTTATGAGGGTGAGCACATTGGGCTCGTCACATTTCATCACCTCAGCCACTATCTTGGGGTCGTAGAGCAGGTCGCTGTCAAGCAACAGGAAATTCTCATTCTCTGCCTCTGGACGAGCCAGCCACAGCGAGTAGATATTGTTGGTTGAGTCATACACATCGTTGTGTATAAACCTCACACTGATGCTCGCACCATAGGTCTTCTTCACAAACTCCTCTATCTGCTCGTGCAGGTAACCTGTCACTATCACAAACTCCCTCACGCCGTTTTCTATCAGGGCATCCATAGAGCGCTGCAACAGTGGTCTCTCGCCTATGTTGAGCAGACTCTTCGGGGTATGTTCTGTCAGCGGACGCAGTCTTGATGCCGTACCAGCCGCCAATATTATAGCTTTCATAACAAACCCTTAATCGTATCCACCACAGTCTGCACCTGTTCTCTTCTGCCCAGAGTTATGCGCAGGCAGTCTTCCAGTCCCTTGTCAGTCATGAACTTAATCTTGTAGTTCTTTTCTGCCAGAGCCTTCTGCAGGGCATCCTTTATCTCTGTTGGGTACTTTACGAGTATGAAGTTTGCCACACTCTTATACACCTTAAATCCAGGCTTGTCACCCAGTTCTTTCTTAAAGAGGTCTCTGCCCCACGCCATATCGTCAGCTACCTTGCGATAGTGCTCATCACTCTCCAGTGCGGCGAGTGCCACAGCCTCTGAGAAACGGTTGTAACCCAGGTATTTGTTTGAGTAGCTGAGGAACTGATCATGTCCAGCACCTATGAATCCAAAGCCACAACGCAGTCCTGGCAGTCCATAGAACTTACTCAGCGTACGTGATATGATAAGGTTCTTGTATTTGTTCACCAATGGAGCGATGTAGTCCACGTCTGTTGTTATGAATGAAGCGTATGCCTCATCCACCAGCACCATTGTCTCCTCAGGTATATTCTCCATTATCTCGCCTATCTCCTCTGATGTCAGACAGTTGCCTGTTGGGTTGTTAGGCGATGCCAGGAGCAGCATGCGTGGCTTCACTCTGTTGGTGTATTCTATCACCTCCTTCACGTCGTATGCAAAGGTGTCGCCTGTCTCATGCAGAGGGTACATCTCGAATGTACCGCCACACTCACCAGCCACACGATTGTAGTACCACCATGAAAACTCCGGAATGAGTATCTTTTTGTTGTCGCCCTTCATCAGAAAGTAGTGTATGGAGTTCTTCAGTATCTCCTCACCGCCATATCCCAGCAACACCTGCTCTTCAGGCACACCGTATATTTCGCTCAGTCTAACTGACACCACACTCTTCTTTCCCTGGTCATATATTCTGGTGTAGAAACACAGTGTCTCAGGGTCAAAACTCTTAATCGCATCAATAACTTTCTGCGAAGGCTTGAAGTTAAATTCGTTTCTGTCTAGAAAATTCATTATCCTAATTAGTTATATTTTTTCAATTTGCGGATGCAAAGGTACTCATTTTTTCTCAAATAGCCTCATTACACCTTATTTATATAACATTTTTTTAGCATTCTTATTGTCAAAGCCCCACCTTTTCTGCTACCATATCGGCTACTCTCTCGCCATCCACTCCTGCTGACACTATGCCACCAGCATATCCTGCACCCTCGCCAGCTGGGAACAGTCCTTCTATGGTCACATGTTGCAGGGTTTCGTTATCACGCAGTATGCGCACTGGTGCCGACGTCCTTGTTTCCACGCCTATCATCAGTGCCTCATTGGTCAGAAAACCCTTGCGTTGTTTTCCAAAATACTCAAAACCCTTCTGCAGTCTCTTGGCCACCTCTTGTGGCATCCAGAAGTGCAGTGGCGATGCCACCACCCCTGGTGTGTAGCTGGTCTGTGGCAAGTCGTAACTCAGCCTGCCATTCACAAAGTCCGCCATCCTCTGTGCTGGAGCCATCTGTCCCTTTCCTCCGTTCTGCATTCCTTGTTGCCAGCACATCCTCTCCAACTCCTCCTGATACTCCATCACTGCAAGGGCTGGGTTCAATGGATACTCCCTTCCTTTTAGGGAGGGGCTGGGGGTAGGCTTTACATCCTCCCTCCTTATCTCCACCACCATGCCTGAATTGCTCCATCGTCCTCCTCTATTGCTTGGCGACATACCATTCACCACTATCTGTTCCTTATCTGTAGCCGCTGGCACTACGAATCCTCCAGGACACATGCAGAAGGAGTACACTCCACGCCCATCTACCTGAGTAACAAACGAATACTCGGCCGCTGGCAGGTACTCACCCCTACCGTTTTTGTTGTGGTATTGTATCTGGTCTATCAGTTCGGCTGGGTGTTCCAGTCTCACTCCCACGGCTATACCTTTTGCCTCTATGTCTATGCCTGCCTGAGCCAGGTAGCGATACACGTCTCGTGCTGAGTGTCCTGTTGCCAGTATCACGGCTTCTGCTTCCATCGTCAGGGTTTTGCCTTCTGGTTGTGTAGCCTTTATACCGCACACCCTGTTGTTGCGTATTATCAGCTCCGTCATCTTGGTTTGGAAATGCACCTCGCCACCACACTCCAGTATCTGGTTTCTCATAGCCTCTATCACCCTCGGCAGTTTGTCTGTTCCTATGTGCGGATGGGCATCGGCAAGTATGCTGGTCGAAGCACCAAACTGACAGAACACATTCAGTATCTTTTCTACGCTTCCGCGCTTCTTGCTTCTAGTGTAGAGTTTTCCGTCTGAGTATGCTCCAGCACCACCTTCACCAAAACTGTAATTGCTCTCATTATCAACACGTTGTAGTGACTTTATCTGAGCCAAATCCACCTTTCTCTCTCTTACGTTTTTACCCCTCTCTACCACTATCGGTTTTATGCCTCGCTCTATCAGTCTCAGGGCAGCAAACAGTCCGCAAGGACCCTCTCCCACCACTATCACTCTCTTGCCTTTCGTCACGTCAGGATACTCCGTTCTTTGGTATGCCTCGTCAGTGGGTTCTTCATTCACATACACCCTCAGCGTCAGGTTCACCATCACCTGTCGCTGTCTGGCATCGATGCTCCTTTTCAGCACCCTCACATGCTTTATCGTCCTACGGTCTATTGCCAGCTCCTTGCTCACATAGTCCGCTATATTCTGTTCCGTGTATGCCACCTGTGGCACCACCCTCACCTGTAGTTCTTTTATCATAGCAAGGGCAAAATTACGTAAAAAAATCCATTTCACCAAACGCTAAGCAATAATTCTCCCTCGCGCACGTTTTATTAAAGGTATGAAAAAGAATCCAAGCATCATATACTCTCTCTTTACAGTCCTCGTACTGTTAATGTTACATATACACGCCACTCCCGCCCTGGCGCAGGATTTCGTGCTCACTGGCAAGGTGCTCGACCAACAGGAGAACCCTGTCGAACTGGCCGCTGTCAGTTGTGTCAGTCAGGGCAAGGTGACCATGACTAATCTCAGGGGCGAATTCTCTCTCCCCCTCTCCAGTGCCGACTCGGTAGTGGTGCGATTCTCTATGATTGGTTATAAAACCAAGACTCGAGTGTTGCGTCGTCCTCGTGGCAGACAGAATCTGCAGATAACGCTTTATGAAGACAACACCCTGCTCGATGAGGTTACGGTAACTGAGAAACGTCGTCAGACGGGCTCCTCTCAGGAACTCGATATCAAAGACATAGCTCAGGCGCCTTCTGCTTCAGGCAATGCCGTAGAGGAACTCATACAGCAACAGGCTGGCGTTTCTACCCATAGCGAACTCTCCTCACAGTATAACGTGCGTGGTGGTTCGTTTGATGAAAACTCCGTGTATATCAACGACATAGAGGTCTATCGTCCTTTCCTCGTACGCTCTGGTCAGCAGGAGGGTCTCTCCATCATCAATCCTTATATGGTTGATAACATACAGTTCTCTACTGGTGGCTATGAGGCTAAGTATGGCGACAAGATGTCATCAGCCCTCGCCATACGCTATCACCGTCCTCAGAAGACTGAGCTGAAGATTGACGCCAGTTTCCTTGGCGGAGGCATCTACTTTGGTTTTGGCAATAAGAAGTTCTCTTGGGCTAACAGCGTGCGCTATAAGCAGACCAAGGCATTGCTCAAGTCTTTCGACACCACTGGCGAATACGACCCACAGTTTATTGACTACCAAACCTATCTTTCATACACCCCCAACAAACGTTGGCAGATTGATTTCATAGGTAATATCTCACAGTCTAAATACAATTTCTACCCCACCGATCGCGAAACCACCTTCGGCACTCAGGATGATGTCAAATCCTTCAAGGTGTATTTTGACGGACAGGAGAAAGACCTCTTCCGCACCTACTTCGGAGCACTCACCCTGAAGCGTAACCTTACCGATAAGACATCCCTCTCGCTCATCGGCTCTGCTTTCCATACTAAGGAGAGCGAAACCTACGACATCAGTGGCGAATACTGGCTCACCCAGACTGAGACACAGTCCAGCCTTGGTGTGGGTAAATATATAGAGTACGCACGTAACTACCTCGAGGCCAATGTGGGCAGTGTCAAACTGATGCTCGACCACAAAACGCGTCACCACACCGTTCAGGCTGCCTTCACCACCAAGTGGGAGAAGATCAATGAGCGCAACCACGAATATGAGATGCGTGACTCCGCTGGCTACATCATCCCTCATACGGGCAGCGACCTCAAGATGATTTACACCCTCAGGGCCGACAACGAACTCAGTGCCCGTCGCACCGAACTCTATGCACAGGATTCATGGCGCTTCACCTCGCGTGGTCGTCTGCTCGAAGACGGCACCGTCGATGAAAGCAGCCTCACCCACTACACCCTCAACTACGGACTGCGCTTCTCTCATTGGTCATTCAATAAGGAGAGCATACTCTCACCTCGCGCCAGCCTTGCCATAGTGCCTGCCTTCAATAATAATATCACCTTCCGCTTTGCCGCTGGACTGTATTATCAGGCGCCATTCTTCAAGGAACTCAAAGACACCACCACCGTTGCTGGTGTCACCAAGGCAACACTCAATCGCAAGATTAAGTCCCAACAGAGCATACACTTCATAGCAGGCTTCGACTATCGTTTCAAGAGCAACGACCGTCCTTTCAAGTTCACTGCCGAGGCATACTATAAGCTGCTCAATAACCTCATACCTTATAGCGTCAACAATGTCAAAGTGACCTATAACGGCACCAACGAGGCATCAGGCCACATCGCTGGTCTCGACCTCAAACTCTATGGCGAATTCGTGCCTGGCACCGATTCATGGATCACCTTCTCACTCATGAGTGCCAAGATGAAGTATCGTGGCGAGAGCATCCCTCTGCCTACTGACCAGCGCTATGCCATCAACCTCTTCTTCACTGACTATTTCCCAGGCACCGATCGCTGGCGCATGGCACTCAAACTGGCCTATGCCGACGGTTTGCCCTTCGGCCCTCCACATTCTGACAACAAACGTCAGAGTTTCCGTGCCCCAGCATATCAGCGTATCGACATAGGCATGAGTTTCCGTGCCTACAAGCGCGAAAACCAGCAGACCAAGCAGTTCTGTCTTAAGAATATATGGTTAGGAGTTGACTGTCTCAACCTCTTCGACCACAGCAATGTCAACTCCTACTATTGGATAACTGATGTAACCAATCATCAGTATGCTGTGCCTAACTATCTCACCGGACGCCAAATCAACGCCCGCGTGTCCTTCGATTTCTAATGCCCCCTTACATAACTCGCCCTTGATTTAGGAAAAAAACAAAAAAAACACCTTGATGAGATAGACACTCTTGTCAGAGCGTTAACGTCATTAGTTCTAATCCTGCTTGTATGCTTGCAGCATCCAGACAGCCTTATAACTAATATCGTTACCCTTTCAGGGATTCTATTTCATCAAGGCAAAAACCACGTTCGTTTCACTCACTGAAAAACCAACATTACAATTAGTATTGATTGAGGCACTCACTATTGTCTTTAACTCCTTTAACTCCTCTAACTCCTTTAACTCCTAAAAAGAATGTTTTTCAGGTTCGCAGAACCGATGTTTTTGCCTGGCTATGGCATAACCTGACTTTAGGAAGGTGCAGGAGTTCAAGAGATAGGGACATGGAAGTTAACTTCTAATGGCACTATCGATTGAAGTACTACAAAAAAGTCTGTAAGACTTATGCCATAGACAGGGGTTATTTCTTGTTTTTGTTAAATCTAAAACACAATACCCAGCGTATATACTACTCATGCGGAGCACACAGCATGGTCCAACGATATAAGTTGCACCCCACAAAGTTGCCCAGCACCTCCGCCAGATACACCACCAGCACCTCACCCTGCAACAGTTGCTCAGAAGGTGACACGAGGAAATAGAACGCATCAGCAATGCTATGCGCAAAGCCACAGAGAATGAACACAGGCACACCCAGCAACAAAGGCAGCATCTTACCCTTGCGAGCAAACTCCACCGCTGTAGTCATGATAAAACCACAACCTATAGCCAACAGGAAACAAGCCCATGGTCCCTTAGCCAGTCTGCCAGCCAATATCTTCGAAGCAGGCTCTATGCAGTCAGGTTGAGCATACGCTATGAGGCAAGCCGTCAGCAAGCAACCAATAATGTTACCCACCAACACCAGGCACAGCATCGTCCAGTCGCCCCTCCTGCGTATGAAGCCCGCAGTACCCGTGTATAGCTTCATACCGTAATACACCACCGTAGTCAGTCCGAAAGCAAAGAGCACGGCACCAGCCACACCCCCTACCCTCAGGTTCACCACACAACCAATCGAAATACACACACCAGCCAGCATAGCCGCTGGTATCACCTCTCTGAATATATTGTTGTTCTTATCCATATTATCTGTCCCCTTCTTTGTATTCTTTTGAAACTTACCAGTTATCGTCCTCATTACCTATGAGGCTATAATGTCTTCATCATTTCATTCATTTAACACCTGCAAATTTAAACATTATTTTTCTTTCCTCCAAACATTTCGAGGAAAATCAAGAGCTAATGTTTACAAAATTTATACCCCCATGCAGGCTCACATTGTCCTACATGGGGG
>JAZLBU010000088.1:0-17109 GCA_045613845.1 Prevotella sp.
TCCAGTCGCCCTTGCTCAGCATCCACGTCTCCGTCATCATGATATCCTACGCCCTCTTCGCCATCATCACCCTCCTCTCCATCGTCGCACTCTTCTCCCCCAACTTTAAACTTTCAACTTTAAACTTTCAACTTTTACTATTGTATCCCGCCGTTTTCCTCCTCACCCTCGGCATCTTCCTTGGTGCCATCTGGGCAAACGTCTCATGGGGCACCTATTGGTCATGGGACCCCAAAGAAACGTGGGCACTCATCACCCTCATGATCTATGCCGTACCCCTCCATCCATCCGCTTTACATTTCCTTCGCACCCCGCGCCTCTTCCATCTCTACCTCATCTTCGCCTTCCTCAGCGTCCTCCTCACCTATTTCGGTGTCAACTACCTCCTCGGAGGCATGCACAGCTATGCGTAACACTCTTAAAAGAGTTTACATCATGAATAAAATCCGTTAACCTTACATTCGAAACGAGCATTTTTTTATAATTTTTCAAAAAAATCATGGTTTTCCGCTATTGCGAGAAAGAAAAAGTATTCGTAACTTTGCACCCATGAGGTGTATGAAATAATACATCTTTCACGCCAAATAGAAAGAAATTTCAGCAAAAAATAAAAAAAACGGCTCACGAATGAACGTATTTTAAAAATTTTTCTTATATTTGCACCGTCGTAACATACGACAACACATATTGAGAAAAGCGTCATAGCTTCATTCCTTACTGATGAATCTCGACAACTCATCTAAAACACAGGAATAAGTCAATGCGTTCCTCCCTTATTATCGCGTACATTATATCTATGCATATATAATACGTATCGATAAAGGGGCGTGAGCCGTTATCTTATCGTGTTTTTAGGCAGTCGAGAGCCCATCAGTAGATAAGCTGACAGGTTCGCGCCTTCTTTGTGTGTATGCCTAAAAACTAAAAATCATATGCTAAAATACTAAACTATGGAAAGAGCAACATTGACAAAATTGACAATAGGTAATTCACTAATTGCCTCATCTGCCATTAGAACCGTACTTATAGTACTGTTCTTGATAATGGGTTCAAATCTGTACAATGTACTATTGGCTCAAACCACAAATACATCTTCTTCATACATAGACCCCGATTATACAGGGGAGAAAGGACTTCGCCTCAGCACTATAGTAGGTTTTAAGGCAGGGAAAAGCCTGATTGACATGAATGGCATGTCAAGTGTGGAGCAGATTGCCAACTACCTTAAAAGTCGCCCCTCAGTAAAGGTTGTCATTGAAGGGTATGCACCTGCGGGAACCAGCGATGATGCATGCCAGAATTTGTCAGCAGACAGAGCCGCGGCAGTAAAGAAATCCCTAATAAACACGTATGGCATATCCGCTTCTAGGCTAATAGCCAACGGAAAGGGAGTTGCGAGCAGTGAGGTAATGCAGTTGCGCAAAACGGGTGATGCCGTATTGGTGTTTGAACAAAAACCAAAAGAGGACAGGAAACTTACATCTCAAAACAGCAGGTCATCTCAGCGTGGCAATGCGAAGTCGTCAAGAACTGGTGGCAAAAGCGTGGCGAGCAATAAGGGCACCAATTCACGCAATGGCAACGATGCGGTCAACGCTGTCAACAACCTCATAGGCAATGCCATAGCATACGGAATGATTGGAGCCATGACGGGCTCTGACCAGACATGCAGGAGTTGTTGGGGTAGCGGTTGTTCCGATTGTAACTATACAGGTCAAGTCTATGTTGTCGATACAGGATTGACCAATGCTCTTTTTGGAGCCTACAGTGCTGCTGCCAATGCAGAAAGAGGGCAACAACGAGCATCAAAAAATACTAAAATAAAAGACGGTTACCACAAAATAGATTTGGGCAACAGTGAAACTATCGAAGGATATTTCAAGAATGGGAAACTAAATGGGCAAGGAAAAGCCTACGCTGCTGACGGCACCAAGTATGTTGGAAACTTTAAAGATGACAAACCTAACGGAAAGGGTACTTTGACACTTCCAGATGGGGTAAAATATGTAGGCGACTTTGTCAATGGAACAGCGGAAGGCATGGGAACTATGACATGGGCTAATGGCGATAAATACGTTGGACAATTCAAGGATAACGTGCCACATGGAAACGGCATAGTATATCTCAAAGAAGATAAAACATACCTAAAAGGCGTTTGGAAGAATAATGAAATGGTAGACTTGATTGAGCAGGGCCCATGGAATCCTACTGCGTCAAAAACCAGCACAACAAAAGGTAAAACAACTTCTACAAGAAAAAAATAGAATAGGATGAAAATTCATTTAATATTACTTTTGTCATTGGTCGCATCAATTGCTATGCACGCAGCAACAAAGGATATTGATTCATATATCCCTGTAAATGATGTGCAGGATCCTAACACTTTCGTCGTTATTATTTCAAATGAGAATTACAAGTATGAAGAGGCTGTGCCCTTTGCCCTCAACGACGGTTCTACATTCAAGTTGTATTGTGAGAAGGCACTTGGTATTCCTGAAAAGAACATAAAGTATGTGCCTAATGCCTCGCTGAATGACATGAAGTATTTCCTTTCATGGTTAGAGAAGGTGATGAAGGCATATAATGGCGAGGCGCGTGCCATATTCTATTATAGTGGACATGGTATGCCAGATGACACCAACAAACAGTCTTTCCTTTTGCCAGTGGATGGACATAGCACATCGCCTGAAAGCGGGTTAAGTACAGAGACGCTATACTCCCGTCTTGGTTCCTTGCAGTCTACTGCAACAATGGTATTTCTTGATGCATGCTTCAGTGGCGCAAGTCGTGATGGTGGCATGATGCAATCCTCACGCGGTGTTGCCATCACTCCTAGGAAAAATACAGTTTCCGGCAACATGGTCGTATTTTCTGCTACTAAGGAAAACGAGACCGCATACCCTTACAGGGACAAGAACCACGGAATGTTCACCTACTTTATATTGGAGAAGTTGAATGAAAAGGGTGGTTGCGTGAGCCTTGGCGAACTGAGCGACTACGTGTGTGGAGAGGTTTCACGAATGTCTATGGTGGAGAATGAGAAGAGTCAGACACCAACCATTCTGGCATCGGTGGGCAACACAGATTGGACAGCATGGAAGTTAGCTAGTGTAGCAGCATCCAAATATGCTAACATTCCTCGAAACTTGGTGAAAACTCCTAACGATGGGGCAAAGAACCTGTCCATTAGCACCTCGGTAAACAAAAAGAAAACATCAGAGAAAAATAAACTGGCACTTGCTGACGGTAAGATTACCGTGAACGGAGTGGCGTATGAGATGGTACGCATTGACAAGGGCACCTTCTCCATGGGCTCTAACGCTAAACTCACCCTTCCCAGCACATTCAGCATGGATATGCCTCGCCATAACGTGACGCTGAAGGCTTACGCCATAGGAAAGACAGAGGTGCCTCAGGCTATATGGGAGGCTATAATGGACGACAACCCATCGGAGAACAGGGGTGCCCTGCTGCCTGTGGAGAATGTGACATGGGAGCAGTGCCAGACCTTCATAACGAAACTGAACCAGCAGCTCGGCACACAGTTCCGACTGCCTACTGAGGCGGAATGGGAGTATGCTGCCGACTGTGGCAACAGCATGAACTCCGAAAGTTTCTCAGGCAGCAAGCGCTATGAACAGGTAGCCCATATTGGAGCTAACACCATAGAGTGTGGCAGTCTTCAGCCCTCCAGCATAGGAATATACGACATGTCGGGCAATGTGGCTGAGTGGTGTCAAGACTACATAAGCCGCTATGCACCATCACCCCAGACCAACCCCACAGGTCCACGATACGGTTACCAGAGGGTGGTAAGAGGAGGTTCATATAAAGACGAGCCCGAATTGCTGCGTAACAGCCATCGCGACCATAAGCGCCAGAACGAGTGCGCTCCTCACATAGGTCTGCGACTAGCGCATGATATGTGATTCCATCAACTATAATTAATAACCATTTCAAACAAAACATTAAATCATTAAACACTTATGAAAAAGATTTTTTCTGCAGCAGTACTCCTGCTCATGATGCTCACAGCATCAGCACAAGACAAACCAACAGTATGCGTTGAGGACTTCAAGAACAACTCTGGACTTAAGGATCTGTACGCAAAACAGCTTCACAACGTTGTAGTATCAGGTCTCTCTGCTACAACACGTGTCATCATCGTTCAGCCTTCTTCCTATGGCAAACTGCCAACTGACCCTATAGCATACGAAGATGCACTGAAGGCTGAGGGTGTGAACTTCATTCTGCGAGGCACTCTCAATGACTATAACACAGGTACCACCACCAGTGCTCTCGACAAAAACAAGACTTATGCTACAGCTGATGTAAGCTACACCTTGACTCTTATTGACATCGAGACACACCAGACTGTAAGTTCCGAGACCGAGAAGGGCAAGTATTCCTCTGGCTCATCAGCTTCTGACGCTCTGTCAAAGGCTATCGATGGCATTGCTGACGACATGAAGAAGTACGTTGACCGCAACTTCAAGCTGCACGCTACCATCAAGGCTCTCGACCAGATTGACCCAAAGAAGGGTGCCAAGACAGTGTATGTAACACTGGGTTCAGCTGCTGGCGTGCAGAAGGGTGACATCCTCGAGGTGTTCGCTACAGTAAACATCGCAGGCGAAATGGCTAAGAAGAAGATTGGCGAAGTGAAGATTAACGAAGTGATGAGTGCTACCCTCAGCCTGTGCAGCGTGAAGAATGGTGGACTGGAAATACAGAAAGCTTTTGAGGAGGGCTCTAAAATATCTGTAACAAGCCGTCCAAAGAATGGTGGTCTCTTGGGCAAAATCGGCTTGTAAGAAAATTCCACAATTTTGATTATGCACAAAATCCTAACCATAGTCCTAATGTGTATGCTGACGACTCTGTCGGCATGCGCACAGGACGTGTATTCCACAGTAGAATTGCTCGACCTTGACGCAGCCACCTCAGTATTCTTTGCCGAGGGTCGCGGAGTGAGCGAAAAAGAAGCCTTAGAGAATGCGCGTATCAATGTGCTGCGCAAGATAATCTATGAAGGTACTGAGGGCTTCAACGACGGAATGCCCTTGGTACACTCCAGCAGCGCCGCTTCACAGAATCCGTGGCTTAAGAACCTCTTCAACGGCAAGGTGGCTACGTACAAGACCTTCCTGGGAGGAGTGGAGCTGGTAGGCGATTTTGACAGAGACGGCTCAACGTACATCTGCAAGGCTAACGTCATAATAAAGCATGAATACCTGAAACGACAGATAGACATGCAGGTGAACGGAGTCAACGATAACAATCCTAACTCTAACAACGCTCAGCGTCCTACTCCTACCCACAGCTGGTCTGTGAGATAGAAGGAGTTAAGACACTTGCAAAACTAAAAACATACCTAATATTAACAAATTAAAAAAACAGTAATTATGAAAAAGACAATTTGGCTCATCATCTCTATGATGATAATGGCATGCATCAGCATTAGTGCACAGACCCTTTCAAAGGATGCTAAGAAGCAGATTAAGAAGATGGAGAAAGAAGGCTGGGTAGTTAATCCTGGTTCACTCTCTCTGACCGAACAGTACAAGAAGGTTTACGCAGCCAACAACGAGTTCAACGAAGATGGATCAACGAGATGGATCATCGGACAGGGCAAGAGCACTGGTACAGCATACAACTCTGTTCGCAAGGCTGCTATGACTGCTGCAAAGACTGAAATAGCTTCCAGCATTCAGGAAGAAATCGCTGGTTCTACTGACCAGGGCATGGCAAACGAAGAAGGCGAAGCCGATGGTGGCAGCTCAATGGAGCGCACACTCTCAGGTGCTAAGACCAAGTTCGCTCAGAGTCTTAAGAATGCTGAAGTCCTGATGGAGTGCCACAGAGACCTCGGTCGTGGACGTGTTGAGGTGCAGGTTACCGTAGCTTGCAAGAGAGACGTTGCACGCAAGCAGCTCAAGGACCTCCTCGATGAGAAAATGGGTTGGAAGAAATGAAAACTCTGTTTGTCATATTGCTATGCATATATAGCTTGACTATAACAGCCGACGACAAAGTTGCGGTAAAGGGTACCACAGATTATGTGGTACCCCCGCAAATGTCGCGCCTTGAGGCAGAGAGAAATGCTATCAAACAGGCAAAGACGCAAGCCTTAGCCGATAAGTTCGGCTCTGTGGTGTCCGACAACACATCACAGGTGATGACCAATGCAAATGGAGTATCCACTAATGACTTCTTCTCTATTACTGAGGAGATGGTGAGAGGAGAATGGATAGCCGACATCGATGAACCTGTTATCACCAGGGACATCGAGGGCATGCAGGAAGTGATGCATGTCACTGTCCACGGCTATGCACGTGAGATAAAGAGTGCTCGTGTCAATCTCGTGACAAAGCCACTACGACTGGGCACAGAACTACGCTATGAAGGATACGAATACAATAACGGTGACAACATATACATTTACTTCAAATCACCTGTTGACGGCTATGTGACCATCTATCTTATCGATGAAACACTTACTAACACTAAAGACGAGTCAGTATTCTGTTTGCTGCCTTATCAAAACTCAAAAGAGGGTTCCTACTATGTAAAGCACGATGAGGAGTATGTATTCTTCTCGCCTGCAAACGAAAAGAAAAAACCTGACATAGTAGATGAACTCGTGATGACAGCATCATCGCCATTGGAGTACAACAGCATGATGGTGATATTCTCGCCCAACAACTACTCCAGAGCCAACACTTCAAAGTTACAGCAACAGGTTGGAGACTTGATTATTCCTCGCTCACTGAACTTTAAGGACTTCACGAAATGGCTCGTAAAATATAGAAATGCCGACAGGGACATGCAAGTATCACGAATACCATTAACAATTAAAATGCGGTAATTATGAAAACAAGAACTATAGTGTCAGTATTATTGCTGGGAGTATTCTCGCTGAGTGCCAATGCCCAGAGCAGTACTATGCGCAATAAGTTTGCTGCATTGGAGGAAAAACTCAACCAACCCTTCGATGATTATGTGAACACCATAAACAGGGAGTACGAGGAATTCCGCGACAGCATCAACAAAGCCTTTGCCGACTATATGGAAAAAGGCGGCTGGCCAAAAATATCCATCAAAGAGGGAGAGGTGAAGCCCAAGAGAGAGGAACTTCCCCCTGTAATATTTGATGAGGGCAAGAAGGACGAGCCTGCTCCTAAGGACGACAAGGCACAGAAAGAACAGCCAACTCCAAAGGATGATCAGGCACAGAAAGACAAGAAGAAGGAGGAATACCTGCAGCCTGTCAAGATCATACCTATCATCGCCATGCCTGTTGACACCCTCCCTGCACCTCAGCCTACACCTATAGCCCCTATTCCTGAAAACGAAGAAATCAAGGACTATGCTGAGTTTGCTGTGTTTGGCACTCCTATGAAGGTGCGCTGGGGCGATTTGCCTCAGTTCAAACTTGAGGGCGACAATGAGAAGGCTATCGCCCGTGCCTTCCGCTATCTTACCAATAGCGAGTTCAACAACCTGGTACGTGACTGCCTCGCTAACCGCATGGAATACAACCTCTGCGACTGGGCTTACTACAAGATGCTGCAAGCCATGACCGAGAAAGCTTGTGGCGTAGGCACCAATGAGGCACGCATAGCTCAGGGCATACTGCTTAACCAGAGTGGCTACAGCGTGCGTTTCGGCTATGACCCCGAGAACAAAGACATGTACTTCCTGGTTAAGACTGCCAGCAGTCCTTACGGCATGTCAATAGCCATTCTCGACAATGACTACTACTACTCTCTCGAGAAAGTGAAGTCAAGGTATCTCAACGTGTTCAACACGCCATACCCTGGCGAGCAGGTGTTCAGTTTCGACCTCTCACCACTGCCCACATTCGCATCACAACCATCTGATGACAGAACAATCTCTTCTGCAAGCTACTCTGTAGAAGCCACTTCCTCTGTCAATAAGAACCTCATCGACTTCTTTGCCACCTACCCAGCATCATATACAAAAGACAATATGATGCTGCAGTGGACAAGCTATGCCAACACCCCTATCAGTCAGGAGGTTAAGGATAAATTGTATCCTAAACTACGCAAGCTCATCGAGGGAGCCGACCAAAAGACTGCTGTCAATATGCTTCTCAACTGGGTTCAGACAGGATTCAGATATGAAACAGACAACGTGGTTTGGGGAGAGGAACGTTCTTTCTTTGCTGAGGAGAGCCTGTTCTATCCTTACTGTGACTGCGAAGACCGCTCCATACTGATGTCACACCTCGTAAGAGACCTGCTCAAGCTCGACGTTGTTCTGGTATATTATCCAGGCCACATGGCAAGCGCAGTCAATTTTACCGAGGAAGTGCGTGGAGACTACCTCGAGTTCCAAGGCCGCAAGTTCACCATTGCCGACGGCACCTATATCGGAGCACCAGTAGGTCGCACCATGCCTGGCATGAACAACGAGAAGGCAAGGGTAGCTCTGCTGAAGAAGGAAATGTAAATGAGAAAAGAAATCATTGTTAGCATAATAATAAGCCTCGGCATCCTGTTGGTGAGTTACTTCAAGGGCAACACCTCCTCCCCTATGGCAGGCGAAAAAGCCGTATTGGTAAAACTGAACAACTGGAAATCCTTCCTTAACCTGAACAAGGACAGCGTACCCGATGACGTACTGCTTATCAACGTAGCGTTCGACAAGGCACTCACCGACTACTCGGAGGACGGCATGCCCATAGGGCAGTTTACCATCACCGACAGGCAGAAACTGCTACAGTTTCTTACAAAAGCTCGCAAAGCTAACAATTACAAATTCATCATGATGGATGTCATATTCGAGCGAGGAATCGAGACCGAGTATGACTCCATCCTCTTTCATACCATCGCCAGCATGCAGCGCATAGTCATCCCTGTTCACAAGGATGCCCCACTGCAGGACAGCATACTGTATGCCAAGGCTGCCAATGGCGACTATAGCATCACCCATGACGAGACAGACTTCGTGCGCTTCCAGTTTATGCACGATGACATACCGTCCATGCCCCTCGTCATCTACAAGGCAAACACAGGGTTTGACATCACCCGCAAGGGACCCTTCTACTTCTCTGACGGTCATCTGTGCTCCAACGGCTTGACACTAAAACTGCCCGTCAGGATAAGCGGTGCCTACATGAACAAGAATGACGGCTCTGATGAGAGCAACCAGCGCGAGCGCTCCTATATATATATGGGAGCCGACGTATTGGGAGTAGATTCCATCATACCCGTTGCTGACCAGATAGCCGACAAGATCATCGTCATAGGCGACTTCAACACTGACGTTCATCGCACCTATGCTGGCAAGCAGCCAGGAAGCGTGATATGTCTCAACGCCTATTATGCCCTCCTGCGAGGCGAGCACCTCATCAGCTATACCTTCACCATCTTCCTCTTCATTGTTTATGTCATCATCTCGCTGCTTTTGCTCAATGGCAAGACACTCGACACCTTCGTGTCCAATCCGCTGCTGAAGGTTGCCAGCTCATTTTTCACCTACACCATAGTATTCACCTTCATCGCTATGGTGGTCTATGCCACCCCTTTAGGCATAGTATATAACCCCGTACTACCCACGACGGTGTTCACCTTCCTCGGACTGCTCATAGGCGGTTTGAAAAAGATAACAAAAATATAACCCTATATCGTTATGAGAAGAATAACCCTATTCCTGCTTTTTGCTTGCCTGAGTATGTACCTCTACGCTGACAAATACAAGATACTTTTCCTCAACTACCCTACCTTGCATATCAACGGCAAACCAGCCAAGGTGGGGGACGTGTTCGACGACAACGCCATAGTGCGCTGGAGCAAGGAGCGACAAGCCATGAGAGTTTTCAACCTTGACAAGAAGAAGCAAATACTCATGGTGGCTCATGTGGTGGATCCCAAGGGCAATTCCATATCGGACATCCTCACAGCCAACAAGCACCTCTCTACTCATAGAACTTCCTCACAAACTCCACCAACCCTGCTGAGGATGCTCAATACAACGTTTGAAAAGCAGTACGACCTGATGGATACCATAACAATAGTCAGTCCCATCAGCCTTTCTGAAAAGAAATACTTCCAAGCATCCTACTACTATGGAGACTCACGAATCACAAAAAAACTGAGTAGTAACGACAGGGAAATATATATCGACCGCTCACTGTTCAATATCGACGGCAAGCAACTCATACCCCGAGACATCGAAATCGACATCGACTTCATCGACGAAACGAACTCCACCTTTGCTTTCGTATGCTCTGGTATTGAAATATATATCATTCCTGAAGATATCAAATAGTAATCAATCAGTCCGTGGGCGATAGCTACAAGCGCTCCATCCAGTGAGAGAGGAAGACATCGCTAACAGTTTGATTTCACAAAATGTGTAACACAAAATGTGTAATCATTTTCTCCCCCCTATATCTCCTTCACGTCAATAAGTCCGTGGGCGATAGCCTTTACCATGAGGTCGGCGACGTTGTTTGCCTGCAGTTTGTTGAAGAGACTCTGACGATGGGTTTCCACGGTGTTCTCGGTTATGAACATCTCCTTTGCGATATCCTTGGATGACAAGCCGCGGGCGATGTTTCTCAGCACTTCCAACTCTCGCTTTGAGGGTTTCTCAAATGCCATCGTGCTTTTTCTTGCTATAGCCTGATATTTGTCACAGAAATATGTCTTGCCGCTGAGCACTGCATTGATGGCGAGGAGGAGATTGCCCATGCCTGACTCCTTATATAGCACGCCATTGACGCCTCGGCTCTGTACCTCGCGCACTGTCCACAGTTCGTCGTGCATGGTATAGATGATTATTTTTGCATCAGGATAGTGACGACGTATCATGTCGATAGTTTCGTACCCGCTCTGCTGCTTTGTTTCCAAGTCTATTATATAGAGGTCATAGTCGTTTTCCGAGAGTGCCTCGGCAAGCTGGTTACCATCGAGAAACAGGTCTATCCTACCTACCCCATTCTCACGCAGGAAACTACCTACTCCCTGCAACACTGCCTCGTGGTCATCGACAGCAGCAACTGATAATTCTTTGTATTTATTGGGTATAGTTTTCGTCATATTTAAGCGCAAAGGTACTCATTTTATGCAAAACCATATATCGTGGTTTTCCGTGATTTTGCCATACGGGTCTGCGTTCTTTAAGTTTTTTTAATATATCTTAGCGTCACGACTGTTCCGTATGGTGTTCTACTGGACTGTAGCATACCTCCTATGGCCTGAGCACGCTGACTCATAGTGCGCCATCCTATGCCGTGACCCGACTCTTTATCTTGAGTTACGTTGGTTGCACCATTGTCTGTTACGCGAAAGGTCATAGCATCTGTCTCTTCCTGAACTACGACATAGATATCTGAGGCATCAGAATGTTTCATGGCATTTGTCACTGCCTCCTGCACTATGCGGTATATCTCCAGGGCATGCTCTGGTGATATGGCTCTGTAGCTTTCATTGCCGACGTATGACTCGTAATGCAGGGTGCAGCCTCCTGTACCATTTATCTCTTGCATATAATTCTCTATCACCTCACCGAGATGGACATGAAGGAACTCTGGTGGCATCAGCTCATGAGACACGCGGCGCACCTGCTCTCTACTCTCGTTCACCAAGCGACGGGCTTGTTGAGCATTTTCACTCACGCCATCATTCTCACTGAGCTTCATTTCTATGGCAAAGAGTTGGTTGCTCACGCCGTCGTGCAGTTCCTTTGCCAGGCGAGTGCGTTCCTGCTCCATGCCTTCAAGGAAACGCCTGTTCTGCTGCCTCTCTGACTCTTGCTGCGAATGCCGACGCAGATACCTCTGTCTTATTGCATAGGCTATGAAAGTCAATATTACAATGGCAAGTACTGAGCCAATGGCTATAATCAGTCCGTTATGCTGACGGTAGATATATTGTATCTTGCTGATAGTCTTTGGCACCAAGGAGGTGCTGTCCGACTGCTCTTCTGTGTCAACATGGCTTTCCGCAACAGCCTTTTGTTCTTCGTGCCCCTTGTAAGTAAGGTAGGCGGTATCATAGGGCGTCACTTTATTGTCGTTGAGGAAAGGATTTATGCCATTTGCCCTCGCCTGCCTCACTTGCTTTTCCAAGCGTTTCGCTTCATCGTGCATATTGGCTTTCAGATATGCCTTATGCAGAAAGGAGAGGAAGAGCGTCTTCGCTTCTGGTTGCGTAGCATTACCATAATGCTTCTTTCCCTTTTCTATCCACGGATTATCTGGTGGCAAGGTAGCATATTTAGTACTTTCTATTTCAAGCATAAAGGCAGCACATAGCAAGGCGTCATCATGTCTTTTCAGCGCATCGGCATCACTGTAGGTGCGCGCCACGAGTTTTTGCGCCATATCCAGACGGCGATGCCCCATCATTATAAGGCACACCTCATAGGCATACCGCTCACGGAGCTCTATACTGTCACAGTATTCCAGCCATGACATCGACTTACGACAGAGTTTTATTGCCTCTTCCGTCTCACCCAACCTGTCGTATATGCCAGCAGACAGCACATACATAGGTATGGTTATACGGAATAACAGGTTCTTGCCGTCGTCAGCAAAACGGTCAAGCAGTTGCATGCGCTCGCATATCTGCATACCTGCCTCAAACTCTTTCAATGCTGCACGTGGCTGTTTGGCATTGTCCAGTTCTATACCCTTTATGACATGATCACGCATCTGCACTAAGGGATGTGGGGAAGTGGCAACAGACAGTGTGTCGCCCCTTGCCTGCAAAGTCAAGCAAAGGCAAAGCGCATACATGAACACCATGATGCACCGTCTGCCTAACACACTTCGTAATCTCCCCACAAACATACAACTCGTCTCATTTTTTCACAAATTCGCTATACCCTACTTCAGCACCATGGAGCCACTGTAACTGATGGCTTCCCTCTTTTGTGATTCTACGTCTATATCGGTTTTGCCATTGTTGAATATCTTCAGTCGATATTGCAGAATGTCTTCGTCATTATCCACTATCATAGATATTTCTGTGGCATCGTTACCGCTTTTTGCAGAGTGGTAGTGGGTTATCGGAGCCACGAAATTCATGCCCTTTCCTCCTCCGTATGGTACATCGTATGCTCTTCCGAAGTAGGGTAGGTATGATACCAGTGTGTCGCCTCTCACTTCCAGCATGAAGTCGCTGAACACATTGCGTGCCCTTCCGCTAATGGGGTACATCCACTCTATTTCCACCATGTAGTGGCGATCGTTCAGTGCAGCCTCCACTGCCTGGGCGGTCTTAGCATCCCTCTCAGCCTTTTCTGCGGTTGTCAGTGTGCTGCATGCCACCAGTATCGCTGTGACTAAGCCTGCCACCAGTATTCCTATCTTCTTTTTCATAATCGAGAATGAATTATTCAGTTGCAAAGGTAATATTGGTTTTTCAGTGAGTGAAACGAACGGGGTTATTTCAGTTTTTGTTTAAACTAGTCACTGGCATGCCAGCCTCTTTCCATGCTATGATGCCACCATATAGGTTCACGGCTTTATAGCCCGCGTCAGAGAGCTTCTCGGCAGCATAGGCAGAGCGACGGCCACTGCGACAGTATATGGCGATAGTCTTGTTGAGGGGCAGAGTCTCCTTCGCCCTCTCCATGAAATCGCTCTGGTGATAATCTATCAGAATGGCACCCTTGATATGCCCCTCCGCAAACTCCGCCTCCGTCCTCACGTCGAGTATCACCACCTCAGGCTCAGCTATCAGTTTGGCAAACCCCTCAGGATCGGTATTCTCATAATTCAGTTGGCAGCATGCCGTCGTCAGTCCGAATATTGCCAGTAGGCATGTCAGTATCTTCTTCATAAGTGTAAATATTTGATTATAATTTTAGCATCATATTGGTAGCAATAGCGTCAATCATGCCTTTGGGGACACCACAATCTTTTGCTGTATTCTCCCATTGTGAAACAGTATCGCATACTTCATCTATAATGGATGCTGCATCTTTGATATTGTTCTTGGAAGCGAATTCCAACAGGTCGTTTCTAGTGATATTGTCAAACTTCTCATTGATTGACATCTGGTGTGTAGCAGTCCAGCCACCATTGGGATTGTAGGCATATCCCATGTCGTATGCTGGCGAGAGGCGCCACTTGCCATCCTCTTCCATCAAGAAAGAGATATTCTTCGTATGGTCATCCTGATTGCGAATTATCACATTAAATACCATTCTGCGAAACATTTGTCTTGCTTCTGAATATGACAAGCGTAATGCTCGCATTACGTTGAATGCTTGTTCGTATGAATAGGCTCGATGGAGTCGATAGTCATAATGTGCAATTCCGCAAAGAGTTTGCATGTGTATCTTCTTTCCTTCTTCTCGATCGAAACGCTTAGTTAGGAAGTGAGCACGTCCATTTTCTTCAATAAGTGAGCATTCAGACATCTCTATGCCACATGCCTTTGCCAACTTGTAGAAAGAGTATTCCAGTCGTCCATAATTCTCTGTCTCTTTGAAACCAGCCTTAGTAGACACCCCATCCAGTTTGATAAGGTAATAGTCGAAGCCAACAGGTGCTTCCACTTGACCAGAACGAACCTCCCCAGTTTCTTTGTTATAAGCGATGATGGCTTTAGCACGTTGACCACCAGCAGAGGTGCCTAAGCGTAGTATTTCAGCAATAGCAGTTTTCTTGTCTTCTTCTATATTTGTAGCAAAAGATGATTTCTCGGCAAGGGCTTCTTTAGCCACCTCTACCAATTTATCTATTTCAAACTTGGCCTCTAGGTTATGTGAAACCTCAATAGCTGGTTCAAATTCCAACGCTCCCATGCATCGTTTACCCAGAAAACAGAGTGATTCAATAGGATTTCCGCTTGTGCGCCCTGTCAAAGACAGCCATCTGTCAAACAAGGCACGACCATAAGTGTCGGGCAGAGAATCCGCTAACATGCCAGGCAACCCCTGAAAGGTGTCCCTGCCCAAATTAGCAAAGGAATAAACACGTCCTTCTCTAGTAGGCATCATCAACGGCGATGGTTCCAGGCCACGGCCTATAAAACTTTGGTCATACTCAAATCGGGCAACCCCATATCTGTCATCCCAATTAAAGGTACCGACAGGAATTCCAAACATACAGACTTTTGCAACATCTACCATTCTGATTCCTCCTTATTTGTATTATTAAGTTGTCCAACTGCGCGCTTTCGTTGGTGCTTGGCAGCATTAGACTGCACTAGCTTATAGTACTCGCTCGGGCTCAGTTGTTCTTCGTCTACCAAAGGCTGAAGCACATCAAGTTTACCTAAAGTGCGTAGTACTCTTAAGAGAGAGTCAAACGAACCTATCTCCCCTTTTTCAATTTTCTTCAGAGAAGACAGTGACACCCCAGCAGCTTCTGCAAGACTCTGCTGGGTGATATTCTGTTTCAGTCTGACAGCCTTCAGGTGATTACCTATCCTATTAAGAATTAAGGCATCAGCAAGCATATAAATTTCGTCCATAACAGTTCAATATTAAACTTTTACGCTGCAAAGTTACAAATAATAGTTTAATTCCGAGCTGATATGCTTGACTTTTTTTTCTTATTAATATATTTTCTTCGATTTTGTAGGAGGATACACAAGATTTTACTAGTACTAGGAATTTCTCAAAAAATAGTTTGCGCGAAAAAAACTCCCTAACCTCCCTATAGGGGCGTTGAGGCCAGTGTTCATGCGGGTTCGCGATAGGGAGGTTGAAACCCGAAACCTCCCTATGAACCTCCCATTTTACCTCACTATGGGTGAAATGTTAAAAAGTGGCATGCACATTTTGTTGATTATGTGCAAAAATGAGGTATTTTTGAAAAAAGTTTTTATGGCTTGAAGCGAGTATTCGTGCGTAGTTTCCGCATTTTTGGCAGAAAATGGAAAGAGTTAAAACCCCCCTTTTCTTTGCACACATATTCTATTTGTAGTAATTTTGCATCAACTTCCGAAAGGAAGCCAAGAGCTCTTTGACAACAACACAAACAAGAATTAATTAACTTTATTCATTAACTAACCACTTTCCGCAAGTAAAAAAACAAGAGAACCTTGCGGAGCAATTTCAAACCTTATTAATTTATGAAAGAAGATTTACAAAAAACAGCCGACACTAAGAATGTGTCACCAGCAGTACAGCTCGAAGTAGAGTCGTTTCTGCACGAGAACTACCAGTTTCGCCTTAATGTGCTTAAGGGACAGGTAGAATTTACTAACAAACCTATTAATGACGAAACACCTAAATGGCGCTTCCTGACCAAGAGGGCTAAGGCAAGCATAGTGCTGAGGGCCAAGCGTGAACAGGTGTGTGAAGATGGGTCACCAAAGCAAGACATCATGGATTTCTTTGAGTCTGAAGAGATTGAGCGCTATGACCCCATCGCCCACTACCTGAGGAACCTACCCAAGTGGGATGGACAGAACCATGTAGGAAAACTGTTCAGTAGAGTACCAGGAGTTGATTCCGAACTACTGAACTATCTCTGCATCTGGTTTCGCTCAGCTGTAGCCCATTGGTTGCAGTTGGACACCATTCACGGCAATGAATGCGTACCTACTTTAATAGGAGCCCAGGGATGTGGTAAGACCACCTTCATAGTGCGCATGCTGCCCCCACAGCTGAGGGAGTATTACCTCGACCACCTCAACCTGTCGAACAAGTTCGATAAGGAAATGGCACTTACCAACAACCTGTTGGTGAACCTCGATGAGTTGGAGGCTATCCGCCCCTCTCAGCAATCAGCCTTGAAGCAGACCTTATCAAAGAATAAGGTGAATGGTCGCCCCATCTATGGAGCTTCGCAGGAGGACCGTCCTCGCTATGCCTCCTTTGTGGCAACCACCAACAATCCTCATCCTCTGACTGATGTCACAGGTTCACGTCGATACATCTGCATCAACATTCCCAAGGGGCAGTATATCGACAACACAGGAGACATAGACTATGACCAGCTCTATGCCCAATTGCTCTATGAGATAGATGAGTTGAAAGCCCCTTATTGGTTCAATAACGATGAGGTAGCTCGCATACAGGAGCTTAATGTGAGCTACATGGAGAAGAAGGATATGGGTGACATGATAAGCATCTGCATTCGTAAGCCAGAGAAAGGCGAGAAATGCCTCTCCATGA
>JAZLBU010000089.1:0-18265 GCA_045613845.1 Prevotella sp.
ATGATTGCCTTTGCAATAATTGTTGCATACGTTGCTAAAATCAACGCCAACGTCAAAAGGCTGCGTTTTTGGTTTAGTAAACTTTTCATAAATATTAGGCTTTAATTAATAAATAATGTGATTTTTATGATTCGAATGATAAGATTCGTTAGGTTAGTGGGTACAAAGTTAGGGGGATGGCACTGATAAAAATTCGCATTTTCACAAAAATAATTCTCAAATTCACAAAAAATGCGTCTTTGTGGCAGTTTTTCGTGCTTTTTATACGTGGACTAAGAAAAGAATGACTAACTTTGCGGTATGATACGTTACATCTTGACATCTCTGCCTATGTTGGTGTGCTTGTTCTGGTCATGCCAGCTGTGGGTGGACTGGTATAAGGAGGGACAGACGGCGAAGTTGCGACTGCTGATATTTAGCAGCGTGACGATGGTGTTGTACTTTGGACACATGGCTTATTTTAACCAAGAAAGGATGATAATGCCTTATACGGAGACGCTGTACAGTATGGCGAATTTATCGGTGTTTCCGCTGTATTATCTATACCTGTTGGAACTGACAGAGGCTGAATGGAAGCGTCACTGGCAGGTGACGCTGATGGTGCCTGCTATTATAATAGGTGTGATGACGGGCTGCTGCTATGCCTTGCTTGGCGAGGGCGAGAGGGAGCCTGTGCTGTGCATAGTGCGCATGGTGGCGAAGGTGATATTTGCCATTCAGGTGGTGATGGTGATGGTGAAGGGCTACAGGAAGGTGAAAAAGTTCGATGGAATGGTGGAAAATTACTTTGCTGACACTGAAAACCGTACGCTGAAAAATGTGCAGGGCATCATGATACTGCTGATTATGACATCAGTGGTGAGTTTCATAGCGAACCTGATAGGCAAGGAGGCGTTTGTGGATTCGCTGGCGCTGGTGAGCATACCATGCGTGGTGTTCTCAATACTGCTGTTTGTACTGCTGATGATGGGTCACCAACAGAATTTTACCATTCACGAACTGATGCTGGAGGCTACGGAGGATGCTACGGAAGTGGCTACTGAGGAGGCTCCTGCTGAGGAGAGTGCGGAGAAGATACACCAGATAGCGAGGGGCATAGAGCGAATGATGAGGGAGGAGAAGCTTTACCTGTTGCATGACCTGAGGCTGAGCGATGTGGCAAGGCGACTGAACACTAACCGCGACTATGTGTCGAGGGCGATACGTATGGATATGGGTATGTCGTTTAATGAATATGTGAACAAAATGCGCATAGACTATGCCATAACGCTGATGAAGGACAACCCGCAACTGTCGGCTCTGGAGGTATCGGTAAAGGCTGGATACACCTCGCTGGCTTCGTTCTACCGCAATTTTAAGCAGTTTACGGGCTCTTCGCCAAAGCAGTTTATGCAGGGCTGAAGGGGGTAAACTGCCCCAGGAAAGCATTTTTCCGTTGTTTCTTTTTGCAGATGTCGTTTTTTTTTTATAATTTTGCAAGGCATGAGTAAAAAGAATACAAACGAACAGTTTAAGACGGCGATGGCGCTGTGCAGGGACATCTTCCAGAAGAAGTTGTATGACTACAAACCTTCATGGAGGATGCTCAGACCGCAGTCGCTGACGGATCAGCTATTCATAAAGGCGAAACGCATAAGGACGCTGGAGGTGAAGGGCGAGTCGATGGTGGGCGAGGGCATACTGCCTGAGTTTATGGCGCTGATAAATTACGGCATCATAGGATTGATACAGTTGGCGAAGGGCTATGCCGACAAGGTGGATATGACCAACGACGAGGCGATGGCTCTCTATGACGAGTATGCGCAGAAGTGCATGGAGCTGATGATAAAGAAGAACCACGACTATGGCGAGGCTTGGCGCGATATGAGGGTGAGCAGCTACACTGACCTGATACTGACCAAACTGGAGCGCATCAAGGAAATAGAGGATAAGAACGGTGTGACTACGGTGAGCGAGGGCATCGACTCAAACTACATGGATATCATCAACTACTCAGTGTTTGGGGTGATCCAGCTGACATCAGAAGGTTGAGAATTGTAGTTAACATAGCGAGGCTGATCGTGGCACTCACATTCCTGGTATCAGGATTTGTGAAGGCGGTGGACCCGCTGGGCACACAATATAAGTTGCAGGACTATGCCGAGGCACTGGGCATGGGAGGCATGATAGCCGACTGGTTGTTGCTGGGTGTGGCGATAGCACTATCGACGATGGAGTTTGTGCTGGGAGTGTTGCTGCTATTCGCTATCAGCAGACGACTGGTGACGAGGATAATGCTGGGAGTGATGGTGGTGATGACATGCCTGACGGTGTGGATATACCTGGCTGACCCAGTGGAGGACTGCGGATGTTTTGGCGACGCCATAGTGCTAAGCAATGGACAGACGCTCATGAAGAACATAGTGCTGCTGGCACTGGCAACGCTGCTGGCGTGGAAACCACTGCTGATGAAACGATTCGTGTCGCTGAGATGGCAGTGGATAACATACTACACAGCGGTGGTGTTCATACTGGGTATATCGGCTTACTCGCTGTATTACCTGCCGATAATAGACTTCAGACCCTACCACGTGGGGGCTAATATAAAGGAGAAGATGAGCATACCTGAGGGGGCTCAGCAGCCTGAATACGTAACCACCTTCATAATGGAGAAGGACGGTAAGCAACAGGAGTTTACGCTGGAGAACTACCCTGACTCAACATGGACGTTCATTGACTCAAAGACGGTGCAGACGAAAGAGGGCTATGTGCCTGAGATACCAGACCTGGTGATACAGGACATGAGGAGCGGCGACGACCTGACGGAGCAGATACTCAGCGATGAGGGGATGACACTGCTGCTGATATCGCCACACCTGGAACAGGCAAGCGATGCACAGTTTGGCGAGATTGACAGCCTGTATGAATGGGCTAAGGAACAGGGCGTGGCATTCTACTGTCTGACAGCGAGCGGCAATCAGGGCATAGTGCAGTGGATAGACACCACTGGGGCGGAATATCCCTTCTGTCATGTGGACGAGACGATACTGAAGACGATGATACGCAGCAATCCCGGACTGATAATGCTAAAGAACGGTACGGTGATGGGAAAGTGGAGTCATAATGCGTTGCCGAGAATAGAGGAGTTAAAGGAGTTAAGGAGTTAAAGGAGTTAAAGACGATACAAGAGAGCCTCAATAAAGACTAACAGTAATACTCAAAAATAAACTAAACAACAACTAAAACTATGAGAAAGAAAATTGTAGCAGGCAACTGGAAGATGAATAAGAACCTGCAAGAGGGTGTGGCACTGGCTAAGGAACTGACTGAGACAGTGAAGAATCCAAATTGTGAAGTGATAGTGTGCACACCATTTACGCATCTGGCAACAGTGGCTGAGATTCTGAAGGATACCCCAATACAGTTGGGAGCACAGAACTGTTCAGATATGCCAAGCGGAGCATACACTGGCGAGATAAGCGCTGAGATGATTAAGTCAACAGGGGCTGAATACGTGATTCTGGGACACTCAGAGCGCAGACAGTATTATGCTGAGACGGGAGAGGTGCTGCGCGACAAGGTGAAGCAGGCACTGGCTAACGGTCTGAAGGTGCTATACTGCGTGGGCGAGACACTCAGAGAGCGTGAGGCCGATAAGCAGAACGAGATAGTAAAGCGTGAACTGGAAGAGAGCGTGTTCAACCTTGAGCCAGAGCAGTTTAAGGAGATAGTGATAGCCTACGAGCCAATATGGGCTATAGGAACAGGCAAGACAGCTACTGCTGAACAGGCTGAGGAGATACACCACTACATACGTGAGTGTGTGGCTGAGAAATACGGATATGCTGTGGCTGAGGATACCACCATACTCTATGGCGGTTCATGCAAGGCAAGCAATGCACCAGAGCTGTTCAGCAAGCCTGATATAGACGGTGGACTGATAGGTGGTGCATCGCTGAAAGCTTCCGATTTCAACGGCATTATCGAGGCGTGGAACGAGTAAAAAGATAATGAGAAAACTTGTATCAATAGTATGTCTGACATTGGTGGTATCAGCTGCCAATGCTCAGGCTTTTTTGAATGAACTGCGCAAGGAAGTGCCTGGCGAGGGCAAGGTGACGGTGGTGCAGTCAGACGAGATAGAACAACTGGTGAACGGCAAGCAGCAGGAACAGCCTACTGCTCAGTCACAACAGCCACAGAATCAGCAACCCCAACCTGACGAAGAGGCTCAGGAGGAACACAAGCCCGACTCGACACGCAGAATGCCTATAACAGTGGGCGAGGGCGACGAGGAGGATGTGAACACCCCAGTGGACACCCGTAAGAAGGTGATGCGCAGAAGCTATAAGATGCAGGGATACAGGGTGCAGATATACTCTGGTGGCAATTCGCGAGCTGACCGTCAGCGTGCCGAAACAGCTGGTGCGGTGATGAAATCGAACTTCCCTGACCAGCCTATATACACCCATTTCTACTCGCCTTCATGGAAATGTCGCATGGGCAACTACAAGTCTCTGGCTGAGGCACAGGCATATCTGGCAAAGGTGAGAAAACTGGGCTATTCACAGGCTTGTATAGTGAAGGGTACGATACAAGTGGCGTACTAGCGCTTCGCTAGTTCAAACGCGCTTCGCGCTAGTTCAAAAAGTTCAAATTTTATGAGGTTTATTTCGTGGAACGTTAATGGGTTGAGAGCCTGCGTGGGCAAGGGGTTTGAGGACAGATTCCTTGAACTGGATGCTGACTTTTTCTGCCTACAGGAGACGAAGATGCAGGCAGGACAGTTGGACTTGGAGTTTCTGGGCTATGAGTCGTACTGGAACTATGCCGAGAAGAAGGGCTATTCAGGTACGGCTATATACACCAAACACCACCCAAAGGCTGTGAAATATGGTATGACGTGGCTGATAGGCGAGCAATACGATATTCACGAGCATGAGGGTAGGGTGATAACGCTGGAGTATGACGAGTTCTACTTCATAACGGTTTACGTGCCCAATGCCCAAGACGGACTGAAGAGACTGGACTACCGCATGGACTGGGAGGATGCCTTTAGGGACTACATTAAGCAGTTAGATGCGATGAAACCGGTGATTTTCTGTGGCGACCTAAATGTGGCTCATGAAGAGATAGACCTGAAAAACCCTAAGACGAATCATCAAAACCCTGGTTTCACAGATGAGGAAAGAGGGAAATTCACTACCCTGCTGGAGTCAGGATTTAAGGACACCTTCCGCACGCTGCACCCAGATGAGCAGGTGTTCTCGTGGTGGTCATACCGTTTTCATGCCCGAGAGAAGAATGTAGGCTGGCGTATAGACTACTTCGTAGTGTCAGAAAGACTGATGCCAAAGGTGACCTCAGCAACAATACATACTGAAATAATGGGTTCAGATCACTGTCCCGTTGAATTGCTTCTGAACTTTTGAACTCTTAGCCCCTTATGCCAATTAAGACCATACAACCAACAAACTACCGATGGGTGGTGTGTGCCATGTTGTTTGCAGCAACGATGATCAACTACATGGATCGTCAGGTGTTGTCATTAACATGGAAGGACTTCATCGCACCCCAGTTTGCGTGGAACGATGCCGACTACGGCGAGATTACGGCATTCTTCTCCATCACCTATGCTGTGTGTATGCTGGTAGCTGGAAAGTTTGTGGACTGGCGAGGAGTGAAGTCGGGCTACACCTGGGCAGTGGCGATATGGAGTATGGGTGCACTGATGCACGCTTTCTGTGGTGTGGTGACATGCGGACTGCTGACAGGCGAATGGTTTGTGACCTTTGACGGAGCAACAGAGACACTGCATAATGCAGCAGCGGCCATGCTGCCCATTACCACGCTGAGCATATACCTGTTTATGGGATGCCGACTGGTGTTGGGACTGGGACAGGCAGGCAATTTCCCAGCAGCCATCAAGGCTACGGTGGACTATTTTCCTAAGAAAGACAGAGGATTCGCTACGGCGATATTCAATAACGGTGCATCAGCAGGTGCACTCTTTGCACCACTCACCATACCCACGCTGGCGAGCCACTTCGGATGGGAGATGGCATTCATAGTGGTGGGAGCACTGGGATATGTGTGGATGATAGTGTGGCTGATGATGTATAAGAAGCCACAACTGAACAAGAAGGTAAACCAAACAGAGTTTGCCTATATATACCAGGATGAAGACGAGAAACTGACTGAACAGCGCAAGGTGGACGAGGGTCCGAAGATGGGCATACTGAGATGTCTGACCTACAGACAGACATGGGCATTTATCTTTGGCAAGTTCATGACTGACGGTGTGTGGTGGTTCTTCCTGTTCTGGACACCAGCATACCTCTCAGACCGTTATGGTTACTCATCAGACTCGAATATGGGTATGGCGCTGATATTCGTGCTGTACCTTATTACTATGCTGAGTATAGCAGGAGGATACTTGCCCACATACTACGTAGAGCGACTGGGACAACAGCCGTATAATGCACGAATGAGGGTGATGTTTCAGTTTGCCTGCATACAGCTCATAGGATTTCTGGCTCAGCCGCTGGGCGATATGTCGCCCTGGTTGCTGGTGTTTGTGATAGGAGTGCTGGGAGCATCGCACCAGAGTTGGTCAGCTAACATATTCTCGATGGTGGGAGACCTGTTCCCTCGCAGTGCGGTGGCTACGGTGACGGGCATAGGAGGATGTGCAGGAGGTTTAGGCTCGTACCTTATTCTTATGGGGTCGGGAGTGTTGCTGTCACAAGCCGAGCGAATGGGTGAGATGTTCACCTTTATGTCATATTCAGGCAAGCAGGCAGCATACATGATAATCTTCAGCGTGTGCTCCGTAGCATACCTTATAGGATGGATAGTTATGAAGGTGCTCGTACCAAAAGAGTTAAAAGTAAAAGCGTAAAGCGTTAAAAAAGTTAAAAAGGGACAAACTTTCAACTTTCAACTTTCAACTTTCAACTATTCTTAGTAACTTTGCATGACTGCCTATATATGTATGCAGTAAAGGCCTAACAAGCTAAGTAAACAATACTATCAAAAAATAAAATAATTAAAATCTAAAAAATGAGTTCTGTAACAACTAACAAAATGACCAACTGGCGTTGGGTCATGTGTGCGATGCTTTTCTTCGCAACAACAGTGAACTACATGGACCGTCAGGTTCTGTCACTCACTTGGAAGGAGTTTATTGCTCCTGAGTTCCACTGGACTGACAGTGATTATGGTACTATTACAGGTGCATTCTCTGTGTTCTATGCTATCTTCTGTCTCTTCGCAGGAAAGTTTGTGGACTGGATGGGCACTAAGAAGGGTTACCTTATCGCTATCGTGGTATGGTCACTGGGTGCTGTGCTCCACGCAGGATGCGGATGGGCTACAATGACAGCATACGGACTGGAGAACATAGAAGCGCTGCGTGCTGTGGAGGCTGGTTCATCTCTTGCTAGCAATGTGGCTATGCTCAGCGTTTACCTCTTCCTCACTTGTCGTATGATTCTGGGTCTGGGTGAGGCTGGTAACTTCCCAGCTGCTATCAAGGTTACTGCAGAGTATTTCCCAAAGAAGGACCGCGCATTCGCTACATCAATATTCAATTCAGGTGCATCAGTAGGTGCTCTTGCTGCTCCTGCTACAATTCCTCTGCTCGCTAAGGCTCTGGGATGGGAGATGGCATTCATCATCATCGGTCTTCTGGGCTTCGTATGGGCTGCCATCTGGATATTCGTTTATGACAAACCAGCTGAGTCTAAGTTTGTGAATGAGGCTGAGCTTCGCTATATGAACCAGGACGATGAGACTGAGAAGGCTGAGTCTGTAGAGGTGGAAGAGAAGCAGCTGAGCTTCGCTAAGGCTTTTGCTTACAAGCAGACATGGTCATTCGCTTTCGGTAAGTTTATGACTGACGGCGTGTGGTGGTTCTTCCTGTTCTGGGCTCCTGCTTACTTCCAGGATCAGTATGGCTACGAAGCATCTTCTAACATGGGTATAGCTCTTATCTTCACACTGTATGCTATTGTTACCATCCTGTCAATGTTTGGTGGTTACCTGCCAAAGCTATTCGTAGAGAAGAAGGGTATGAACCCATATCAGGGACGTATGCTCGCTATGCTTATCTTTGCTTTCTTCCCAGTGCTGGCTCTCTTTGCACAGCCTATGGGACAGTACAGCGCATGGTGGCCAGCTATCATCATCGGCCTCGTAGGTGCAGGACACCAGGCTTGGTCAGCTAACATATTCTCTACAACGGGTGATATGTTCCCAAAGAGTGCTGTTGCTACCATCACTGGTATCGGCGCTATGGCTGGTGGATGTGGCTCATTCCTCATCAATAAGGGTTCAGGTATGCTCTTCACTTATGCAGAGGGTCAGGGCTCAGCATTCCAGTTCATGGGCTTCGAGGGTAAGCCTGCTGGCTACATGATAGTATTCTGCATCTGTGCTGTTGCTTACCTCATCGGCTGGAGTGTTATGAAACTCCTCGTACCAAAGTACAAGCCAGTAGTAATTGACTAATCTAGCCTCTTTATCAACAATAAAGCCTTGCAAGAAAACTTGCAAGGCTTTTTCTTAACTTTACTCCGAGCTTGCTCGCCTGAGCACCTACGGAGCGCAAGAACCTTCAACTTTCAACCTTCAACTTTTTTAATATAGTTATCAAGACTCTGGCACACCTCAGCTGAGAAACGCTTGCCTTCCTCAATGCATAGCTTCCACGTGTGGTTACTTAGCTTCTGCGTTTGGTTGCTTAGCTCCCACGTCTGGTTGCTTAGCTTCTGCGTGTGGTTGCTTAGCTTCTGCATTTCTTTGTGTAGGGCATAACAGAAACCAGCGTTGAAGTTGTCGCCTGCCCCTATGGTGCTGACAGTCTTGATAGGCTCTATGGGGAAGGAGGACTTACCATCTGGTGTGAATACCTGTATAGGATTAGCGGCATCGGTATAGATGAAAGAGCTACAAAGCGCTTTTACACGATTGTAGGCTTCAGTGCCTGTGGTAGTGCCATAGAGGATGCTAAAATCCTCTGCTGAGCCTCTGAGCACGGTGGCAAGGCGCATATTCTCCTCTATGTTGTCGATTAGCTCTGGTATCTCGTCTTTGTGGGATGCCCTGAAATTGATGTCGTAATAGAGTAAGGCACCCTTTTCTTTGGCTGTGGTGAGGAAATGCCTCACGTAGGTGCGTATTACGGGATTGATGGCAAAGTATGAACCAAAGAGCACTATGTCGCCCTCTTTTATCTCAGGCATTCTGTCAGGCATCTGCAGAGCCTTATGGTCTTTATAGAACAGATATTGAGCATCATTCTGCTCATTGAGAAAGGCGAGTGATATATGTGACTTGGTATTGGGATGTTGATACACATAGTGGGTTTTCACATTATTGTCTTTCAGAAACTGCACAATCATATTGCCTATATGGTCGTCGCCTGTCTCAGTAACCATCATACAGTCAGCATTGCTGCGCCCTAATGATATCATAGCATTAAATGCCGAACCTCCAGGCACAGCCCTCACTGGTTGGTTGTCCTTGAAGATGATATCGTAAACCGTTTCGCCTAGTCCTATAATCATAGTACTTAAAAAACCCCTTGAAGAAAATCTCCAAGGGGTTTTGTTATTTTGTTTTTAAGTTATTCTCAAAAGAGGATTTACTTAGTAGTATCGTTGAAGATAGCTACGCGGTTGAACTCTACCTCGTCGAAGAGCTTGTCTGTAGCGCCAAGACCCTCAGTCTCGATGCGGTCAGCAGCAATCTTATACTTCTTTACGAGCATGTTCTTAACAGCTGTAGCACGCTCCTCAGAGAGCTTCTGGTTGAGATCAGCAGGACCTTCTGGTGAAGCATAGCCTGAAACCTTAACCTTAGCGTCAGCGTTGTTCTTCATATACTTAGCAATCATCTCAACGTTAGCCTCCTGAGACTTGTCGATAACTGACTTGCCCTGACGGAATACTACTGTTGGCTGGAGGTTAGCAACCTTAGCCTCAACTACTGGCTTGTTCTCGCAGTCAGCAAGAGCCTTCTTCAGCTGAGCGATCTGAGCGTCCTTCTGAGCGTTAGCGTTGTTAGCTGCGTCGAGGTCACCACGAAGACCGTTGATCTGTGCGTTGAGAGCGTCGATCTCAGCCTGGTCACGGAGCTGCTCGATAGCGAAGTTGTGAGTACCATTAGAAGTTGGGAGCTTGTAGATGATACCAGCCTTCAGGTCGAGGTTAGCACGGTTCAGGTTGTACTGGAATGGAGTAGCAACTGCTGGAGCCATGTTGTAACCCTGCATGATGTAAGTGATAGATGGCTCAACGAAGATCTGCCACTGCTTCTTAGAACCGAGGTTCAGAGCGATGTCAAGACCAGCCTTTGAGTTAACAGCATTTACGTGAGTTCCGTAGAATGCGTGTGACCAACCAAAGCCATAGAGAGCGATGAACTCGAGCTTACGTGGCTCACCCTTGTAACCTGCGATGAGGTTGTTGAGGTTGAAAGTACCGAGAACGTTTACGTCAAGAGCGTTAACGAGCTTGCCAGTACCAACCCACTTGCACTCAGAGCGGTCAGAACCATGAACGTTGAAACGAACAACACCCTCAGCGCGAACACCGAATACTGGAGTAAAGTTCTTACCTACAAGGATTGTAGCAGTTGGGTTGAATGCTGAGAAAGCACCCTGAGCCTGCTTAGAAGCCTTTGTCTCAGCACCTGCAGCGAAACCAACATAGATGTTGTCGAGAGCCTTAGAAGCTGTAACAGCAGTCTTCTGTGCGCTAGCTGATACTGCTATAGCAGCAGCAGCGATAAACATTGCAATCTTTTTCATGTTTAATAAAATAATAAAAGTTTTGTTTGTTGAATTATCTTTGCTTTAAAATATCTTTCAGCGTTTATTCTTTGTTTTGTTATGCTCAGGTGGGCGGGTGTCTATAGTATACAACAAACCTAACCTCCTTCACATTTTCGAGTGCAAAATTACGTGAAACCTTTGAAATGCGCAAGAGTTTTTTTACGAATAAGCAAAGAAAGGTTAATTTCTTGATATTTGTCAAGTATGTGCACGTGCACGACTATTATTCCGTAAATATTTATTAACTTTGCAAGCGTATAGAAAGTCCTGGTACATAGGTAACAGGGTATGTTTACACCTTATTTATATATACACGCGCGTGAATACATTGAAAAAATTCGTTCCTGATGTCCTTGTGGCATTGATTTTTGTAGTAATATCGTTTGCTTACTTCTACCCAGCAGACATAGAAGGACGCATTCTCTACCGTCATGACTCAAGTGCGGGTAGGGGATTAGGTCAGGAAACCAGTGAGTACAAGGCTCGTACGGGCGAGGTGTCACGATGGACAGGCTCAGTCTTCAGTGGTATGCCTACCTATCAGAGTGCTCCTGCGTATGAGAGTGCAAAGAGTCTTAATGGCATCATAGAGGCTTATCACTTGTGGTTGCCTGAGAATGTGTGGTATGTGTTTGCATACCTGTTTGGCTTCTATATCATGCTCCGTGCCTTTGATTTCCGTTGGTATCTTGCAACTCTCGGAGCTGTGGTGTGGGCATTCAGCAGCTATTTCCTTATCATCATAGCAGCAGGTCATATATGGAAGGTGATGGCTCTTGCCTATCTGCCCCCTATGATTGGTGGCATATTGCTTGCCTATAAGGGCAGATACCTTGCGGGACTCGCGGTAACAGGAATCTTCACGGCTTTTGAGATAAATGCCAATCATGTGCAGATGACCTATTACTACCTCTTTATTATACTGTTCCTTGTGATAGGTTTTATGGTTGATGCCATACGTAAGCATAAGTTGGCACATTTCCTCAAGGCATCGCTGGTGTGCATTGTGGGGGGAATACTGGGTATAGCGGTTAATGTGTCAAACCTCTACCACACATGGGAATACCAGAAGGAGTCTATGCGTGGAAAGAGCGAACTGGTGAAGGCTGATACAGGCAACCAGACCTCAAGCGGACTGGAGCGAGACTACATAACCCAGTGGAGCTATGGCATAGACGAAACATGGACTCTCCTGGTGCCTAACACCAAGGGAGGATCCAGTATGACACCAGTAAGCGCATGCGCAGCTGCACAGGAGAAGGGCAATCCTATGTATATGGAGATATACCAGCAGATGGGACAGTACTGGGGCAATCAGCCAGGCACCTCGGGTCCTGTCTATGTGGGAGCCTTTGTTCTTATGCTCTTTGTGCTCGGACTGTTCATTGTCAAGGGCAGCATCAAGTGGGCTCTGCTTGCAGCTACGGTGCTCAGCATCATGCTCTCGTGGGGACATAATATGATGTGGCTCACAGACATCTTTATTGACTATGTGCCCATGTATGCCAAGTTCCGAACTGTGGCATCAATTCTTGTGATAGCCGAGTTTACCATTCCGCTGCTTGCCTTGCTGGCACTCAAACAACTCATAGACGGTCCTGAGAGTGTGGTCGCAACAGTTAGCGGCAAGAAGGTCAACTGGCTCTATGTGAGCTTCGCCATAACCGCTGGCATCTGCGTATTGTTTGCCCTGATGCCAACGTTGTTCTTCGACAGTTTTGTAAGTTTTGCTGAAAAACGTGCTCTGGGTCAGATACCTCAGGAAGAGCTCGCACCCCTGCTTGCCAACCTTACTGAGATACGTGTGGCAACCTTTGTCAGCGACTGTTGGCGCTCATTCTTCATCATCCTTGTGTGTACCGCGGTTGTGGTGATATATCAGATGAAGAAAATCAATGCCATGCTGATGGCTTGCATCATCACCGTCATTTGCCTCTTCGATATGTGGCAAGTGGATAAGCGCTACCTCAACGATGCCATGTTTGTGAGCAACACCCTACGAACTGCTCCTATCGAACCCACTGAGACTGACCTCGAGATACTGAAGGATAAGTCGCCAGACTATCGAGTGCTCAACTTTGCCAGCAACACGTTTAATGAAAACGAGACCAGCTATTTCCATAAGTCAATAGGTGGTTATCATGCTGCCAAACTGCGTCGTTATCAGGAACTTATCGAGGCTTACATATCACCTGAGATGCAGCGTGGCTTCAATGCCATTGTCGATGCACAGGGCGATATGACACAGGTTAATGGCGACAGCATTATGCCTGTCATCAACATGCTCAACACCAAATACTTCATCATGCCTCTGCAAGGGGGTAGGACAGCTCCTATACAAAACCCTTACACCCTTGGCAACGGATGGTTTGTCAGCAAGGTGCAGTTAGTGGATAATGCTAACGAGGAACTCGATGCCCTCGGCAAGATAAACCTGCGCACCACAGTTGTAGCGGATAAGAGACTCACCCCCAACCCCTCTCTTGCCACTGCGTTAGAGAGGGGAGCAAATACAGGGGAGGGAGAGGTCAAGATTACCTCCTACGCTCCTAACGAATTGCACTATGAAGTAAGCTCGGCAAAGGGTGGGGTAGTAGTATTCTCTGAGGTGTATTATCCAGGTTGGACAGCCACCGTTGACGGCAATCCTGTAGAGATAGGCAGGGTAAACTATGTGCTTCGTGCCATCAGCGTTCCAGCAGGTTCACATAAGGTGGTGATGGAGTTCCGTCCTAAGAGCATAGAGATTACAGAGACTATCGCTTACGTCGCTCTTGCCCTGCTCGCACTATGCGTAATAGCCGTTCTGTGCCTGCAAGTTTACAAAAGAAAGAAAGCTATCGTTTCCTAAAGATAATGTAGATAATCACAGGCGCTCCAAAGACGGGAGTGACTGCATTGAGTGGTATTATCATGTTTTCAGGCAGTTGGCAGATAATGTTGCAAAGCAGGGCTATGCTGGCTCCGCACAACATAGTGGCGGGCAAGAGAACGGCATGGTCTGAGGTACGAACAATCAGTCGGGCTATGTGTGGCACAGCCAGTCCGATGAAGGCAACAGGACCACAATAGGCTGTTGCGGTAGCTGTCAGTATGCCTGTAGTGATAAGCAACCATCTGCGCACCCTTTGAGTGTTAATGCCCAGGTTGGTGGCATAACCCTCGCCCAAAAGCATAGCGTTGAGGGGTTTTATAAGTAAGATGCTGAGAAAAAGTCCGATGATGCTCACAATGGAGAAGAAGGGCAGTTGTGCCAATGTGACATCAGAGAAACTGCCCATGCCCCACATAACATAGGTGTGGATGTTATCGGCATTGGCAAAAATGTTGAGCAGCATCACTATTGACGAGGCAAGATAGCTCACCATGATACCCACTATGAGAAGCATGATACTGTTCTTAATTACCGATGAAACCGCCAAAAGCAGAAAGATTATGAGCAAAGCACCTATGAAGGCACCGATAACAACAGCGGCAGAGCCTATCAGTTGAAAGTTGAAAGTTGAAGGTTGAATTTCACTACCTCCACCAAATGACAGTACGCCACCGAGTATGAGCATGACAAGGGCCACACCCACGCCGGCACCATTGGTGATACCAAGTATTGAAGGTCCAGCCAGGGGATTACGAAAGGCTGTCTGCAATAGTAGTCCTGACACGGCGAGGTTGGCACCACACAGCATAGCCGTTATGGTTTGGGGCACTCGCGACTCCAACACTATGTATCGCCAACTCTCCTTCTCAACCTCGCCTCCCATCAGCGCACTCCACACTTGGTCAGCAGGTATGGAAACAGAGCCGCAGAGCATATTTGCTAGTAAAAGCAACAAAAGCCCCCCACCTAACCTCCCCCAAATGGGAGGAAAAAGAATACTATATATTTTTGAAGAGGTTGATTGCATAATGTTTTGGTTAGAGGTTGGTATTAATCCTCCCCTTTGGGGGAGGGCTGGGAGAGGGGCTTATAGTATCTCAGCTGATAATCTTTAAGTACCTCAGGATGGAATATTTTCACATAATCCTTCAGCAACACGTTGGGGTGAAAGGGAGTTTCCTCATAGAAAGGTACAAGGCTGAGGTTGCAGTGATAGACGTTCCCGTTCCTAAATGCCTTCATCTTGCTATAATTTCCCCATTCCATCGATAATTGTTCGCTGGTTATATCAACAGCCTGGTTGTATTTGAACATCCAGATGTCAGCCTGTTGGGCACGGTCAAACACCACCTCGGGCGAATAAGGCACACTGCCTGATGTAGGTTCATCATTGAAAACGTAGTTGGCACCAGCATCACGCAACAGTCCACCAACAGTGCTGTTAGCACCAGCCACATACCATGTGGAGCCGTATTTCTTTTCTGTTACTACGGTGGGCTTATGCTTTGCATCCTTCACCAGAGCCTTGGTAGCATTATAGTCTGTCTCTACAGCGAGAAACAGGCTGTCAGCCTCTTTCTCCTTACCTATCAGCATACCATAGAAACGCATCCACTCGGCTCTGCCTAAGGCACTATTCTCCATATAGTCGGCACACTCTATTATGGGAATGCCCAACTTACCCAACTTACCATAACTACCAGCATTCTCAAAAGGCGACAGGAGTATAGCGTCAGGGTTTAGGTCTATTATCTTTTCAAGGTCAGGGCTCGTACCCAGTCCACAGTCGATTATCTTGCCATTAGCCACATCCCTGCTTATCTTATCCAGATACATATATTCCTTGTCGCACACACCCTTGATGGCATCATAATTGCCCAATTCATCGAACAAACTGGTGTGCACAGAGGTATATACCACAGACTTCTTTAATGGTGTGCGAATCAGTTCGCCTTGGGGAAGATTTTCTGGCATCTCTCCATCGCTTGGCACTAAGACATAGCGATGCAGCAGCACCTTATCGTCTTTCTCTTTCTTGCTCCCATCCTCCTTCCAAGGATTCCATACATCAGCAACCACATATCCGTCGCCCTGCCTTATTTCTATGAGTTTTGCATAGCTGAGCTCAATGTTCTCTTCCGAAAAAGAAGCAGTGCCTCCACCCTTGCAGGAAACAAGGGCAGAGAGCACCGCAATTATCAGGAAAATACAAAAATTACGCATTAAAGTTTACTTGAAAATTTTCTGAGCGCTTCCGTCAGACATCTTCAGTATATTTACACCTTTGTTAAATGAAGTCAACTCCCGACCGTCAGCAGAGTAAAGTCCTACAGCCTTAACGCTATTGATTGTTGCCGCTACAGAGTTTACAGGTGTAGTAGAAGTCTCTGTTACGAAATTGTCGATACAGAAGTACATAGGTGTATTGTAACCACCATAGGTATCGGGATCTGAACTTACCATAGAGAAGCGAATCTCGTCAACCTCTCCTAATTCGCTCAGGTCGATAGTTTTCCATGTGAAAAGAGCCATACCCTCTTTTGCCAAATCTACAGTGACAGTATTAGTCTCAGCATTATCCTTATAACCTATGAAAGAAAGAGTGAAGTAGTCTGTTTCAGTAAACTTCTTTGCATAGGTGTCTCCAAAGCGCATACTGTTAAATGCGTAAGCGGCATTGGTTACAGCTATAGACTTAGGAGAGAAAGTGTTGCCATTAGTATTCTTGATACTTACAGGTGATGCTCCCCATGTTGAGAAATAGCATACAGAATAAGTTTTTGAACCATCTGCACCAAAACCTACACATGAGTTGTACTGGTCAGTGAGTGCTTCATAGGCAGTAGAAGTCTGTGTAGAGATAGTAAAACCATAGTAGTAACCTCCATAATCAGCATGGTACTCGTTATAGAAGCTGTAGCCACCTGACTTGAAATCTCCATTTCCAGCAGAGCCGTTATCGAATGAATTTTCTGCGAGGTTAATGTCCTCAAAATCTACAGTTGTGTCTTCTGCATTTACAGCAACTGCTGCTAATGCCACGATCATTGATAAGTAATACTTTTTCATTGTCTTTTTGTTTTTAATTGGTTTAAAATATAATTATGAATTATGAACTGTGAATTATTTACAGTGTAGGTCTATCGCACCAGTTATCTCTGTAGAGGTTTCGCCTATGCCACTCAGTTGCTGGTTCATGGCATTATATACCCTGACAAAGTCGATGGATTCGAGGTTTATTGTCTGACGAGTGGTCAAATCCACAGCCCAGTCTAACTTAAACGAGCACCCTTCCTTGTTGCTGTTTGGGAGGTTGTCAGCATAGCCATATCGGAAGGCATCGAGTATCCATGTTCCACTCTTTTGATGAGCATTTGGTGGCAATAGGGTACCCTTAAACTTCAGAGGCTGGTTTGTCAGCCACAGTGGGAAATATTCCTGCTGATGAAAGCTGTTACGTTCTATCGTTCCGCTCCGTCCCTTGCTGTCAGTCCAAGGCACATTCTGCATAGGAGCATAGGTGTAGGTTATCTCATAGCCGTATGTCACCTGATCTGGACAATCCACGTCTGCAGAGCCAGAGAGCTCGTACCATTCATCGTCAGGCAGTCCGTTGCCGTTAAGGTCTTGCGACACCATAACGATGCCTGGTTCGCTATTGCCATCAAAGGCATTACCCTTTATCAACAGGTCATATTCGCCAGGAATATTCTTCACCGAGTGGTCAAAGTGGAAGGTGATGTAGCCACCATATCCGCCCAGGCTCACCATTCCGCCCTTGTTGTTTGCTAAAGCCACCGTACATTTCTGTGCCATAGCGGCAGCATCGTCGCCTTCCTCATATTGGGGCATAGTGTTGACAAACTGTCCTGGAGCAGGCACATACTCGTCCACTGCAGCAATATATGGGTTTGAACCTTCATAGTCTGGTGAATAAGGTTCAACATCCGTCCCGTCTCCGTCTGTAACAAAAGCAGCTCTCGACGGTATGTCGCCAGTCCACTGCCTCCAGTCGAATGTGCCGTCAGCCTTGAAGTGCAGCAGTTCGCCAGACGACACATAGTTCTTGGCATCCATTAGATAGAAGTCCTTTGCGTATGGATTAACCTTTATGCCGTAGGGCAGGGTGATGCTCTTTGCCTCAGCCGACTCAAACAGTGTGTTGTCTATCTCTCTGCTTTGACGCACGTTCACCAATCCCATGCGTATGGTATTTGAACTCGTTTGGTTACTCCATGTTGTGCCTACATAATATAAGGTGTCGCCTACGATATCTATATTGCTTGCCGCAACATCCAGCGATCCTGCTACCTGCATATCGCCGTTGGTGTCACGCTTCAGGTAGTACAATTTTGGAGCAATATTGTTGTAGTTGCCTCGTGAGGTCACCCACAGTTGTCCGTACTTGTCGGCTCTGATAGAGTGCAGGTTCACGGCTACGTCTATCTTGCGCTCTTCCTTGAATGTTTCAAGGTCTATGACGCTGACAGTATGGTCGTAGTCAGGCACACGATAGCCACCTGAGTTTGCCACATAGAGTTTCTTGCCCACCACCGTCAGTTCTTCGGGTTGGT
>JAZLBU010000090.1:0-11009 GCA_045613845.1 Prevotella sp.
AAATCGACAGCCATTAAAATCGTCATAATCGTAAAAATCGTTAATAACATTTTCTGATGCAGAAGATGGATGATGGATAGAGATGATACTGCTAAAAAAAAAAGAGAGAAACCATTAAAAGGAAAAGAGATATTTATATCATATATATAATAACCTATACGTGCACGTGCGTGATAGCGTTGTCGATATTGTCGATATTGTCGAACTTGTCGAAAAATGAGTTGACGATTTTGACGATCTACTCATAATAGAAAGGTAGCTATGGCACAGAAGCGGGAAATCAAAATTAACGTTAAAAAAGCAAGTCGAGGAAACTTTTTCAATCTTCAATTTTCAATCCTCAATATTTTTCTGTACCTTTGTACTGAATTATGTGCACGAACAATAGCATAGCGACAGGAAAGACACCTCTGTTAGGTATGACAGAGGAAGAAATGCGCAGTGCATGCAAGGAACTCGGAATGCCTGCGTTTACGGGTAGCCAGATAGCGAAGTGGGTTTACCAAAACTCGCTATGCGAGTACGATAACGATACGCTGGCGCTACGATACGGCGCAAGCGCCTACGATACGGAGCATAGCTCCTACGATAACTTTGAGTTTATGACAAATATCTCAAAGAAGAACAGGGAGCTGCTGGCTGAGCACTACGAGGTGGGGATGATGGCACCAGTGGACTGTCAGAAGTCGAAGGACGGAACGATAAAATACCTGTTTCCGGTGAGTAACGGAAAGATGGTGGAGACGGTATTCATACCTGAGAAAGACAGGGCTACGCTGTGTGTGAGTTGTCAGGTGGGATGCAAAATGAACTGCCTGTTCTGCCAGACTGGCAAACAGGGGTTTGAGGGACAGCTGACGGCTGGCGACATACTCAACCAGATATATTCACTGCCAGAACGAGACAGACTGACGAACATAGTGTTTATGGGTCAGGGCGAACCAATGGACAACCTCGACAATGTGTTGAAGGCAACACAGATACTAACTGCGAAATGGGGTTTGGCATGGAGTCCGAGACGCATAACGGTGAGCAGTGTGGGAGTGAAAGACAAACTGAAAAGATTCATTGAGGAGAGCGAATGTCACCTCGCCATTTCACTCCATTCACCCATTCACGAACAGAGGGCACAACTGATGCCTGCAGAGAAGGGAATGCCGATAGAAGAAGTGGTGAATTTGTTAAAAAATGCCGATTTCATCGGTCAAAGACGCCTCTCTTTTGAGTATATTGTGTTCGACGGATTGAACGATTCTCCCACCCATGCGAGGGAAATTGTGAGGCTTTTGAGTGGTCTGAACTGCAGGGTAAACCTGATAAGATTCCATAGCATACCAGGTGTGGATCTGAAAACCAGCGACGAAAAGAAAATGGAGAATCTGCGTGACTACCTAACGAAGCACGGCATATTCACCACCATCAGAGCATCAAGAGGACAGGATATATTCGCTGCGTGTGGGATGCTGTATAGTAAGGAAGCCCCCCACCCCTGACCCTCCCCCAAATGGGAGGGAGGTGAATACAAAAGTGCCTCAAAGATAACGTAATAAGAGGAGAGCCTCAAAGATAGGTAATAAAAAAATAACGATAAAAAACTAATAAAACGCCCTAAAAAGATACCCCAATAAACAAATGCATATTATCTCCCTCCCATTTGGGGTTGCTCTCACCCGCAAACGGGGGAGCCAGGAGGGGGTAATAAGACTATTGAAGGGATGGGGAGAGGGGCCTCATATTATGAATAATATTCCATGTATAGCCCTGGTGGGCAATGCTCCTGCTGAGAAATGTGAGTTGCTCAATACCCTACTGGATGAGGAGGGACTGAGCGAGATGTATGACGTGGCACTGTATGGTGCTGACGGTCAACCAGAGATGAGTGCACTGAGCGATGCCTTAAGAGATTATGAGGATGGCGCAGTGGATGGTGTGGTATGTCTGCCTATGAAAAAGGCAATAGAGAATGTGATGCCGATACGCATTAGCAGTACCAGCCGACTGGCAGCTGTGAAGAGACAGACGAGTATGGCTGAAGCAGCTAACTCATTGACTAAGGAGGAGATAGCGGAGTGCGTCACCAAGTTATGGAAGACGCTGAAGAGAGACCTGGCGATACAAAATCCACGTATAGCCATAACATCGCTGAACAACGAGATTTCGACTGCTGAGGATTCAGCTGAGATGAATGTGATAGCACCAGCAGTATCGGAACTGGTGAAGCAAGGCATACAGATATTCGGTCCGATAGCAGCAAACAAGATGTTTGAGGGCGACGGATTCATGGCATTCGACCTAGTGATGGAGATATACGAAGGACAGTGTGACGAGGCATTCATAAAGGCTACGAACGAAGAGACGGTGACCTTGTTAAGCGGCATCGAGACACCTATGACACAGACGGAGGCTGAGGGACTGTACACTGCGATAAACCTGGTGATGGACGTGGAGAGAAATCGCAAGGATTATGACGAGGCGAATGCCAACCCACTGCAGAAACTGTATCATGAGAAGAAAGAGGATGGCGACAAGGCACGCTTTGCAGTGAAGAAAAAGGGCTTTAACCCTGCCGAACACCGTAGGGAAAACGTAACATATATCAAGGCAACAGACCAAAACACTCCTCCTACGGAGGAAAAAACTGTTAAAGAATAGTAAAGAGAGGGTACAATTAAACATTTTTTACTACCTTTGCACTCGCTCGAACAAGTTTGCACCTTGAAATGGACCTGAAAGAACTGCAGAACATAAAGCAACGCTACAGCATCGTGGGCAACTGCGATGCGCTGAACCGTGCGCTGGACATAGCCCTGCAGGTGGCTCCAACAGACCTCTCAGTGCTGATAATAGGCGAAAGCGGTGTGGGTAAGGAGATAATACCACGCGTGATACACGACAACTCGCCAAGAAAGCGAGAGAAATATTTCGCCATAAACTGTGGAGCGATACCTAAGGGTACGATAGACTCTGAGCTCTTCGGACATGAGAAGGGGTCGTTTACGGGTGCCATAGGCGAGAGCGAGGGATATTTTGGCATAGCCAACAAGGGTACGCTGTTCCTGGACGAGGTGGGCGAACTGCCCCTGTCAACCCAGAAGCAACTGCTGAGGGTGCTGGAGACTGGCGAATACATAAGAGTGGGAGGACAAGAGATAAGGAAAACGGACGTGCGCATAGTGGCTGCTACGAACGTGAACATACGCAAGGCAATAAGCGAAGGACGATTCAGGGAGGACCTGTACTATCGCCTGAACACCATACCAATACAGATGCCACCGCTGAGAGACAGAGGCGAGGACATAGTGTTGCTGTTCAGACTGTTTGCCATGCAGATGTCAGAGAAATACCACTTCCCCCGCATACAACTGACTGAGAACGCCAAGCAGGTGCTGATGAAATATAAGTGGCCTGGCAACGTGAGACAACTGAAGAATATCACAGAACAGATGTCGATACTCTCAAACAAGAGGGAGATAGACGTTGACGACCTGCTGAAATATGTGCCGATGAATGAGGAGAGTACCGAACTGGCTACCATACAGCCTCAGAACAACGGCAACCGCACATACGAGAGCGAGAGGGAGATGCTCTTCAAAATACTATATGAGATGAGGGGCAACGTGTCAGACCTAAGACGTGAGATAAACTCGCTGCGCAAGCAGATAGACGAGGGACAGATGCCTACAGCTAACAGTCGCCAACTGGTGGAGAATGTGGACTACGCTCAGGAGATATCTGAACCCGAAGACCTCAATATCAATGCCCTGAACAAGAGGGCACTGGAACTGGCGCTGGAGCGATGCAATGGCAACAGGAAAAAGGCTGCGGAGATGATGGGTATATCAGACCGCACACTATATCGCCGACTGAAAGAGTTTGGAATTGGATAGTTAAAAGTTGAAAGTTGAAAGTTGAAAGTTACATAAGGTGGTTATCGTTAGCGTTAACGTTAACGTTAATATCGTGTTCCGTGTCGTATAAGTTTAATGGTGCGAGCATAGACTATAACAAGACGAAGACGATACAGATAGCCGATTTCCCAATACGTGCTACATACGTTTGGGGACCAATGGGTCCGATGTTCAACACTATGCTGAAAGATAAGTTTGAGAGCCAGACAAGACTGCAACAGGTGAAGCGTGACGGCGACCTGAAGGTAGAGGGCGAGATAACACAATATCAGCAAAGGAATAAGTCAGTGTCATCAGACGGATACTCTAACCAGGTGGAGCTGATAATGGTAGTGAACGTGAGGTTTACTAACACCAAAAACCATAACGAAGACTTCGAGAGACAGTTTACTGCCAACACCACATACGAATCGACGCAGAGTCTGAGTGCTGTGCAGGAGAGACTGGTGGAGGAGATGTGTGAGAGCCTCTGTGACCAGATATTTAACGCAACAGTATCTAATTGGTAATGAGCATACAAGAACTGATACAACATCCTGAACTGATGAACCGCGAGACGCTCTATGAACTGAGGCGCATCACGGCTGAGCATCCGTATTACCAGACGGCAAGGTTGTTGTTGCTCAAGAACCTGTATCTGTTGCACGACTCCACATTCGATGAGGAACTGAGACGTTCAGCAATATACATAACAGACCGCAGAGTGCTGTTTAACCTGGTGGAGGCTGCTCACTACAGACTGAAACGCAAGTCGCCACAGAGTTTTACGAACAAACCCGACAGAAGGGCTGCAGTAGCAGAACAGGAGGACGACTCACGCACGGTATCACTCATAGACACCTTCCTCAGTACCATACCCGAAGAGGATGAACTGAAGAAAGAGAAGAAGGAGGAACACCGCAAACCTACGGCAGTGGATGCCACAACAGACTATGTGGCTTACCTGCTCTCCACAGATTTTGAGGAGCTGGAGAACGGGAACGGGAACGATAACCATGTTGCGCAAGAATCAGATAATAAAGAGACAGTTAACGTTAACGATCCCGTTAATAAGACGGACGACCTGATTGATGCCTTTATAAATAATGAGGGAAAGATAACCCTGCAAGAAGAGCTGGAATACACACCAGAGCAGCAGGAGGAAGAAGAGGGAGAGATAACGTCAGACGAATACCTGACTGAAACGCTTGCTGGCATATACATAAAGCAGAAAAGGTATAAGAAGGCTCTCGACATAATGGAAAAAGTGAACGAGAAAAACAAAAACAACAAATACTACGAGGATCAGAAGAGATTTCTGCAACTCATAATTGATAATTCGTGAAATAGATAACAAATAATAAATTAAAAAACAAACAACAATGTACACACTTTTAGTAATTTTCATTCTTATCGCAGCAGTGCTCATGATTGGCATCGTGCTCATTCAGGAATCAAAGGGCGGCGGTCTGGCATCTGGTTTCTCAAGCGCTAACAGCGTGGCAGGTGTGCGCCAGACAACAAACTTCATAGAGAAGGCTACATGGACACTGGCTGGTGCTATGGTAGTGCTCTCAATAGCTTGCGCTTACGTTGCTCCACAGGCTAGCACTGAGAACTCAGTAATAGAGAATGCTGCTACAGAACAGCCACAGACCAACCCTAACAACACACAGGGATTCGGTGCATCACAGCAGAAGGCTGCTCCTGCTGCTCCAGCTACACCTGCTAAGTAATATATGGTAAAGCTATTCATTCCGATACTGGTTATAGGTCTCTGCTTATGCAGCGACCTATACATTTTTATGCGCTACATCAAACCGCTTGCCCAATGCTGGGTGAAATGGTTGTGGTGGTTGCCACTGGCAATAGTGCTGGCTCTCTTTGCCAAGTTCCTGTTCTTTAATGCCGGACTGGAGAAAGAATATACTGCCACCAACATATTCCTGTTGGTGATGGTGCTGGTGTGTGTGCCCAAGATACTGTTCAGCATGTTCTCACTAATACCTAAGGTGGGCACATACATAGGACTGGCAGTGGCGCTGGGCATAGTGTATATTGTGGTGTATGGCATTACCATAGGTTTCAACCAACTGAAGGTGAAGCACATAACATACGATAGCACAAGTGTGCCTGAGGCGTTTGACGGATACAGGATAGTGCAGTTTACGGATGGTCATGTGGGCTCTTTTCGTGGTCCGTACGCACATCTGCTGAAGGAGACGATGGACTCCATCAACGCTCAGAAGCCAGACCTGATATGTTTTGTGGGCGACATAGAAAACTTCAGTCCTAACGAACTGGAGGCACATCGCAAGGCATTCTCGTCACTCAAGGCTAAGGACGGGGTGCTGTCGATAATGGGCAACCACGACTATTCAACCTATCTGCGTCTGCCTGAGCAGGAAGAGGCTGCCTTGGTGCAACGTACGAGAGACACGCAGCGCAGTTTTGGATGGGACCTGTTGGAGAATGAAAACAGGATGATACATCGTGGCAACGACTCTATATATATAATAGGTGAAGAAAACTGGGGATTGCCACCATTCCCACAATATGGAGACATCAACAAGGCTGTGGGCGATATAGCACAGACCCTGGATGAAAACAAACAGACCCCTACCCTGTCGCTGATGCTGTCACACGACCCAAATGCATGGCGACACCACATAATGCCTGTGATAATGCCTGACATAACACTGTCTGGTCACACTCATGGCACTCAGTTTGGTATCTTCGGATGGTCGCCATCAAGCATGATATACGAAGAATGGGGAGGGGAGTACTATTATAACGAAAACGAAACGGCGCAAGCGCCTACGAAACGCCCTACGGGCTACGAAAACAATAATAAGGGTTCTGTTTCGCGAACGAATGAGAAGGAACGCCCCACCCTGTTGTCAGTGTCAACAGGTTTTGGAGGCAACTTCCCCTTCCGATTCGGAATGCCGCGCGAAATCGTAGTGATAACGCTGAAAAAGAAATAAACGAAGGTGCTTTTTGCTTAGATGCAAAAAGCACTTTTTTTTCATAATACTTGCATAATTAAATTAAAAAATGTAATTTTGTGGGTGAAATAGCATAAACAATAATAATTACATAACCATTAGTATTATGAAAATCAAGAAGTACCTTATCATGGCCCTAATGGCCTTAGGTTGTGGCATGACGGCTACGGCTGAGGAAATGGCTGATTACGAAGCTGTTCAGGAACAGACCGCGAAAACATTTCAGCAGATAGAGGCTGAGATGAAGTTTAACGGGAACGTTAACGGGAACGGGAACGTGAACGTTAACGCTAACGAAAACGTGAACTTTTTGCAGGGTGATCGCAAACCCTGGGCTAAGGAAAACTGGACATGGAACCATACCAACCCTGGGGTGAAGCCTTATAAGGTGATGGACGACCTGACATTCGTGGGCATACCTATCTTTGTGGCTGGATGGATAGCTAAGAGCGAGAAATATGGTTTTAAGCAACAGGATAAGCACTCGCTGGTGACAAACTTCAAGACGGGTGTGGATGACTACCTGCAGTTCTTTGGCCCGGCACTGACAGTGGGACTGAAGGTAGGCGGACTGGAAGGACGTTCGGACTGGGGACGTTTCCTGGCTAGTACGGCTATGTCATACGGCATCATGGCTGGTTTTGTGAATGGCATAAAATACACCGCTAAGGAGATGCGTCCTGATGGTTCAACAGCCAACTCATGGCCTTCAGGCCATACGGCAACAGCCTTCGTGGGTGCCACCATTCTGCATAAGGAGTATGGTTTGACACGTTCACCATGGTATTCAGTAGCTGGTTACACAGTGGCTACGGCAACAGGTATTATGCGAGTACTGAACAACCGCCACTGGGTGAGCGATGTATTCTCAGGTGCTGGTATCGGTATCATGTCAACAGAGCTTGCCTATGCCCTGAGCGATGTGTTGTTCAAAGGCAAGGGACTGCTCAGAAACAACCTCACAACAGGCAAGAGCATCATAGATAACCCTTCATTCTTCAGTCTGTCAATGGGTATGGGCTTTGGCTCAAGGAATATGGACTTCGACATGGGTAAGTTTGACTTTGACGATGGCGATGGCGACCCACAATTCAACCTGAAGTTTGGTACATCAACAGCTGTAGGCGTTGAGGGTGCTTACTTCTTCAACAAATATGTAGGTGTGGGTGGACGTCTGCGCGTATATTCTTCTCCTATCAAGGGATGGGCTGGTATAACAGACTATGCCAAGAGAGATATTCAGGACTTCATAGAGTATATATCAAATGAGGCTGAGTCAGAAGAAGAGGTGAAAGAGGTAATGAACTGGGTAAATGTGGATGATGCTAAGTTCACCATCCAGAGCGACCACCTGACAGAGTTTGCATTCGACCTCGGCGCTTACTTCAACTTCCCTCTGTCAAAGAGATTTGCTCTGGGCACTAAATTCCTGGTAGGTCGCAGCTTTATGCAGGAGATAAACCTCGAGGCTACTCTACCTGGTCAGGTGTATGAGTTACAAGGAGAAACGGAAGACGATTTCGAATTGGTTCCTACCAACCCTGCAGAATATTACGAAGCATCATGGGACTACTTCACAGTGGGAGCTAACAATACATGGAAGATGGGTACTGGCATCTCGCTGACCTATGCTTACAAGGACAACTTCGCATGGAAGATATTCCTGGACTACGACTACTCTCGTAAGACCTACACCATGGAGTATGCGCCAATGGGATTCGTACAGTCAGCAGCTCCTACGCTGTATAATCGATACGTTCAGGAGGGGTATGACGTCAGCCCTTACAGTCAGAGAATCAAGAAGGACCGCAACACCTTCGTACTGGGTGGATCGTTTACGATAAATTTCTAGACTTCGTACGATACGCAATCGTAGATTGCTACGATACGCTAACGCTACGATACGGCGCAAGCGCCTACGATACGCTTCGCTACTATAAATCTTAACGATAACAAAAGTATAACCCCGCAGTCGAAACTAATCGGCTACGGGGTTAAAAGAGTTAGAGAGAGAGAGGTGGGCGTTGACGGATTCGAACCGCCGACCCTCTGCTTGTAAGGCAGATGCTCTAAACCAGCTGAGCTAAACGCCCTCATTTTTTACGATACGCAATCATAGATTGCTACGATACGCTACGCTACGATAACGTTTTGTGGGCGTTGACGGATTCGAACCGCCGACCCTCTGCTTGTAAGGCAGATGCTCTAAACCAGCTGAGCTAAACGCCCTTTTGAGTTTCCTCAAAAGTAAGTCACAAAATGCGTTTCGCAATTTGCGAGTGCAAAGGTACAAAAAAAAGTTCAAAAGTTCAAAGGTTCAAATGGTGAATGTTGAAAGATTTCTTGTTTTTAGCGTTTATTAACAATTAAACAAGCGTTCTACCTCATCATCACCTAATAAAGCTACTATCTTCTTGCCATCAGGGGTGTAACGTTGGGTATCACACAGTGATAGTTGCATGAGCAGTTGTCGCATAGTTTTGGCCTCAAGAATCTCACCATACGGAATAGCAGCTCGCTCTGCCAGTGCCTGAGCGAGGATGGAGTGTATCTGACCAGTAGCACCAACGCCATGCTCATAAGCCTCGCTGACAAGGTCGCTGACAAGGGCTACAGCATCCAGTCCGCCAAGTCCTGACGGTATACCTGCTATACTGTAACTGCCTCCCCCCAGATTGGTGATATCGAAACCCAACAAACGCAGTTCGGCAAGTATCTCATCAAGTGATGCTGCATAAGACGGTGGAAACTCCACCACCTCTGGGAACAACACTTTCTGAGTATGTGCCGTTCTCTCTGCCAAGGTTCTCATGTACTGATCATACAACACTCGCACACTGGCACGATGCTGGTCTATCACCGCAACACCATTACCCTGCGACATCAGGATATAGCGTGCCGAGTGTTGCAATAGCGTTGTGTCATCGTTTAACTCGCCAATAAGCGCCTCAGCCTCAGTTGTCATTTCTTGAGTGAGTGAACTACTAATGCCACCATACAGTTCCTCCCAACCTTTCGCACTGCGTTGGTTGGACGAATAGTCAGGCCTTGTCTTCTTAGCAAACTCAGGCACAGAATGATTTTTCTGTTCGGCAAAAGGATTGTATGAAGGGTTATAGTCTATATGAGGCACCTTGATGCTGCTCTCAGGCTGAGAATTGAACACAGGTATATCTGGTTTGCCCTCAGCATCAAAATCGAGAGAGGGCACCTCGCTGAACTTACCCACAGCATCACGTACGGCAGCCATGAGTATCTGCCATATCACCTGTTCATTCTCAAACTTTATCTCAGTCTTGACGGGGTGGATATTTACATCTATATCCTCAGGGTTTACGGTGAAATTGATGAAGTATGACACTTGTTCGCCACTTGGCACCAGACGGTCGAATGCCGTCAGCACCGCCTTATGGAAATAGGGGTGCTTCATATATCTGCCGTTGACAAAAAAGAACTGGTGAGCACCCTTCTTCTTGGCAGACTCTGGTTTGCCCACAAAACCTGATATCTTACATACCGTAGTGTCAGCCTCAACGTTTAAGAGCTGTTGGTTGATACGTTTGCCAAAAACATCAGATATGCGCTGATGGAAATTAGCCGAACGCAGGTTTATCACCTCCTGACCGTTGCTATAGAGAGAGAAGGCTATCTGCGGATAAACAAGTACTATGCGCTCAAAGGCCTGCATGATGTTGTTCATCTCGGTGGCATTAGACTTCAGAAACTTTCTGCGTGCGGGGATGTTGAAGAAAAGGTTTTCTACAAGGAAATTACTGCCCACAGGACATGACACAATCTCTTGCTCCACAAACTGCGAACCGTCGATACGTATCCTCGTACCCACCTCATCGTCTTTAGTACGTGTTTGCAGTGTCACCTGTGCCACAGCAGCTATACTCGCCAGTGCCTCACCACGAAAACCCATAGTATGGAGCGAGAACAGGTCTACAGCCTGACGTATCTTGGAGGTAGCATGGCGCTCAAAGGAGAGGCGGGCATCAGTATCAGACATACCACAACCGTCGTCAATAACCTGTATCGACGACTTTCCTGCATCGCACACCAGCACTTGTATATGCGTTGCCCCCGCATCTATTGCGTTCTCCACCAACTC
>JAZLBU010000091.1:0-22101 GCA_045613845.1 Prevotella sp.
TGAAGATACAGAAGGATGAGGTGGAGAACGTGAACAGCGATTTCTCATACCAGATTACTGAGATATCACGCTATAAGAAGCATGAGGTGAACCAGGAGCTCTTCGACCAGGTGTTCGGTAAGGACGCAGTGAAGGACGAGAAGGAGTTCCGCGAGAAGATTGCAGCACAGCTGAAGGAGCAGTTGGATGCTAACGCTGAATATCGTTTCCTGGCTGACGTGCGTGCTTACGTGGAGAAGAAGCTTGGCAAGGTGCAGTATGCTGACGAGATTATGAAGCGCATAATGCTTGCCAACAACAAGGATAAGGACCAGAAGTACGTGGACGAGAACTACGAGCAGTCAATCAAGGAACTGACATGGCACCTTGCTAAGAATAAGTTGCTGGAGCAGACTGGCGTGAAGATAGAGGATGCTGACGTGAAGGCTGTGGCTAAGGAAATGACTAAGATGCAGTTTGCACAGTATGGCATGAACAATATTCCTGACGAGTACCTCGACCAGTATGCTGAGGAGATGCTGAAGAAGCCTGAGCAGGTGGATCAGTTTATCAACCAGGCTGCTGACCGCAAACTGATGACTGCTCTGAAGGACGTTGTAGCCCTCGACGAGAAGGAAATCAGCTTTGATGAATTTTCTAAGTTGGCTTAAAAAATTCAAAGAAGTTAACGTGGCTAATGCCACTTAGAAGTTATAAGAATAAGCCAGTCAGGGAAACCCGACTGGCTTACTTTATACTCTAATGAAGCCCCCGCTTCAATCATTAAGGTTTATGGCTTGCATGAGTTTTACGGCATCCACATACTGGGCGATGCCTTCGGCAACCTTCTTGGCATCCTGCATGGCGTGGACTACGGTAGCCTGGCGGCCTACCACATCGCCACCAGCGAAGACACCCTTGCGAGTGGTCATGCCATAGGGCAAATCGCGAGTGATGAGGAAATTGTGGTCGTCATTCTCCAATCCTGAGGTGGTGCGCACAATCTTAGTGTTAGGGGTGGCTCCGATAGCCATGATGATGTTATCAGCCGGCAGGGTCTGGACGACTGGCTCCTTGTCAGGCTCATGAGTTTCGAGCACTATTTCAGTGATGTCGAGACTTTCATCAACATGTATCTCCTTTATGGCGCTCCACCAGTGGAACAGCACACCCTCCTTCACAGCATCGTCATATTCAGCCTTGAGAGCCGACATGGTGTCGATGCTCTTGTGATAGATGACGTTGACCTCAGAAGCCCCTATGCGCAATGCGGTGCGTGAGGCATCCATAGCGGTGTTACCACAACCTATGACCCACACCTTGGCGCCCTCGTCAACGGGTATCTCCTTACGATCCATGAAACCCTCAGAGATGAGTTCCACTCGACGCAGGAAGTGTGTGGCAAGGCGAATGCGCTTCAAATCTCCGCACTTGACGGGGTTTGAGGTTTCTGAGATGCATTTTCCGTTTTGGTATATTGGTATTTCGAGTGATTTTGGTTTGCTGGTGCCAGTGCCGATGAAGATGGCATCGAAACCCTGCTTGAAGAGTCCGTCAACGGTTACCTCCACGCCGATGTGGGTATTGCGATGGATGATGACGCCCATCTTCTCTATATACCTTATCTCTTTAGCCACTACCTCCTTAGGCAGGCGATATTCGGGTATGCCATAGCGAAGCATACCACCACACTGGGGTTCCATCTCGAACATCTCAACAGCAAAACCCATACGACTGAGGTCGCCTGCTACGGTGATGCCTGATGGGCCAGCACCTATGACGGCCACCTTGCCACGAGTCTTCTCAGCGATATCTTCGTGGGTGAGCTCGTTTTCGGAATCGAAATCGGCTATGAAACGTTCCAGTTTGCCTATATGCACAGCCTCGCCTTTCTTGCCCAGTACGCAAGAACCCTCGCACTGTTTCTCGTGGCCGCAGACGCGTCCGCAGACGGCTGGCAGGTTGCTCTTGGCACGTATGATGCTGATGGCATTGCCCAGGTTGCCTTTCTTGAGTTCGTGAATCCAGTCGGGTATGTCATTGCTTATGGGACATCCCTTTTTACATTGTGGCACTTTGCAGTGCAAACAGCGTTGAGCCTCTTGTATGGCTTCAGCCATAGTGTAGCTCTCATTAACTTCGTTTGGGTAGGACATGTGTTTTGAGGTTTATAATTTGCTTTCAGGAGTTAGAAGGAGTTATCGCTTCGCTCGCCCTTCGGGCAGTAGTTAAGACAATACCTATGACTATGACTATTGTTTAATCAACTTCAAATGTCTTAACTCCTTAACTTCTTAATGAGTAATCTTTCCCTTAATCCACAGCATGTGGCCATATTCCATCTGTTCGCTGGTCCAGTGTTCGTTGACAGGGGTGATGACACACTCCTTAGGAGCAGTGATGATGTTCCATGCAGCATAGCTGGTGGTGGGAGGACAGACATTATCGTTGTAGCCCCATGTCATGCGAACAGGACACTTGACGAGGCGACAGAAATTGATGACATCATAATATTGCAGTACGTTGACAACCTGAGGGGTGAGCAGTGAGCTACCGAAATGAGGATAGCCACCAGTGCGACCCTTCTCGGCATAGCCAGCCATATCAGTGAGGGCTGGGTGGTTGACACAGCAAGCCGTAATGCGTGGGTCGAGGGCAGCTGTAACCAGAGCGAGTGCTCCACCCTGAGAGCCTCCCTGCACAGCGAGATTCTTGCCATCCCATTCAGGCAGTGAGCAGAGGAAATCAGTCCAACGCACCATACCAGCATACACATGGCGCAGGTAGTAGGCTTCGCGATTGTCTATGCGATTGGTGAAATAACCATTATCAGTGGATGCAAAGGCGTGGCTGACGTCCCTAAAGGTGCTTTCAGACAAACGAGGGTCGAGACCGTGAATCTCCACCTCAAGGCGTATAAACCCATTCTCAGCATAGTATTTATGACGCAGAGGCTGCTTGATGGTCTTCACACCAGCACCAGGAGGCGAGAAGACAGCAGGCAGTTTTTTGCCCTCACGATCCTTAGGCATAAAGAGGTAGCCAAACATGCTATGCTCGCGGTCAATCTTCAGACGTATGAGCCAACAGTCAATCTTGTCAGTGCAATATTCCTTAGCCAGTTCGCGCGTATATGAAAGAGGTGTCTGGTGCATTTCGTCGAGCGTCTGCTTCCAAAAATTGCCGAAATCATCGGGATTTTTTGTGTATGGAAGAATCTTTTCTACGTCATAGCCCACCTTAACATGATGCTCAGTAGTCTCGCCGTCAACGGTAGCTTTGAGCACAAGGTCAGTAAAGCCAGGAGCAGTACGTGAGCCGATATTGACAGAGGCTTTGCCATTGATGAGTTTCACACTGCCCTTGGAGTGAGCAGGCAACTTATCCTGAGCCACCTCATAATCCACCTTCAAATTCTGAGCATAGCCGTACTTATAGAGTTGCACCTCGATGACAGCCTTCTCGCCACACTTATAGAGCCAGTCGGCATGATCAGGAGTGGTAACCCACAGATAGTTGTTGCGGTAAGGGTAGTTCTCCACCGCCATTGCTGCCATAACAGAGAGCAGCATGATTGTGATAAGAGTTATCTTCTTCATATTTTGATAATTGACAATTGACAATTGATAATTGAGCGTCCTAAAGACTAAAAGAATAGGAATCTCTTCTTTTTCTTCTGTTTGGTGGTGTCGTTCCCGTTCTTCTCAGTTTGCTTAGCAGCTTGCTTTTCAGCTTTTTGTTGGGCTTTCTCAGCCTTGCGAGCCTCCTTTTCAGCCTTCTTAGCTTGCTTGGCAGCTATTTTCTGCTCATATTTAGCAGTCTCGATTTTAGCCTTTTCTATTTCTTCAGCCGTCCACTTACGTGGTGCTCTCTCATCCTGTTTTGTGAAATAGGTTTTGTAGGTATAGTATCGTTCGGTAGCCGTTTGGTGGTAGATGAAGTCGACCCCGATATTGAACAGGGACTTTATCCATAGAGCAGAGCCAGTGGCAGTCTTACCATCGCTCTCCAGATCGACAGTAGCCTTGTGGATATTTAATACACCCACCTTAGCCTCGCTGATGACGGCGCTGAGACTGCCTATTGGCAGTTTGCCACGATTGAGGCGCAGAGCCTTCTGAGTCTTCTTACCCGTGATGTCAAACTTATATTTAGCCTTGAAGCTGGCAGTGCCTATCTCCTTGACCTCCATCACCTCGCCAAACTTGAAGTTCTGGGTGCTCAGAGTGCCCTGCATGGTGCGTAAGTAGCGAGTGCGCCCATCCACCATACCACCAGGTGTGCCATGAATATTGAAGTCGAAGTGCAGATTACCAAACTTGGTGTGCAGCGTGCCATGAAAATCCTGGTCAGTTTTATAGATATTCATGTAGCCACTATAGTCGATGTTGCCAAGTTTGCGCATCTGTTCCTGCATCTTCAAGTCGGCTGTTTTGGCGAAATGTCCTACGAGCTGCTCCTTAATGCCACCATGCGCCTTCATGTGTATATTGCGGAAGTGGAACTTGAATTTCTTCTTCACCGTGATATCCTTCATTACGCCCTCAGCACGGAGGTCAAGACGCTTCTTCGATTCATCAGTGACATGGATATTGCGTATGTTGAGATTGTCCAGTTCGCCATTAAAATCAGCAGTAACGAGCAGAGGCGTGGTGAAATTTCTCAAAGGAGGCACTCGATAGCGTGCGAAGTCCCTACATATCACCCTAGCTGAGAGCGACGAGGGAGAGAATGCCAGCCTAGTCTTCATCACCATCTTACCTGGTACCTTTTGGCTTGGTGCTTGTCTGAAGGTAATCTTCATCGGTAGCTGAGGAACATTCACCGTAGTGCTACCCGTCTTGACATTGATCTCCTTCACCATAGCCTCAATAGGCTTAGAGAAGTCAAACTTCACCTTCCTACCCTCCTCCTTGAATGGTATAGAAGAGAAATCAGCATTGTCGATGGTGAAGCTCCATCCCTGGAAGGTGCCACTGAGATTTTCTATTTCGCTCTTTAGGCTGGTTTCGCTTCCCATTGCCAGTTCCAACGCATGGAACGCCAGAACGGTGGATGAATGTTCTTCGCGAGCCTTGAGTTTCTCTATCGTGATATGCTCAGGCAGGTCATCGCCCAGATGTCCGCTAATCCTCACATTGTCAACGACAACGCTGAGATGATTGGTATCCAACTGCTTTTTGCCATCAAACTTGTAGAGTTTATGAGGCAGCGACTTAACATCCCACTTGAAGGATGTTCTCTGCAGACTGAGCAGTTTGAGGTCAAGAGCCAAAGGGGTGTTATTCTTTTTCTCCTCCTCTTTCTCTTCTTTCTTCTCCTTGTGTGACAGTTCCTTTATGACATCGAGCGCAAACTGGTAGTTGGCAGCTGTATCAGGGCGCTCCTTATAGAAAACACCCGTAGCGCCGTGCAGATAGATGCGCTCAATCTCAACCTTGCGCTCAAAAATCTGCGTGAGGTCAACCATTGCCTCCAGCGTATCAACCCTGAGCATGGTGACATTCTGATGGTCGTCAACCTCCAGTCCGTAGAGGGCTATGCCCCCCTTGCTGAAACTGATAGCAATCTTATCCACTTTAACACGTGTGCCCAGTGTCTCCTGCAATATTTCCACTCCCTGGGCATACAGCCATTGCTGCACCTTGTCAGTAGAGAGCGCGTAGATACCACCGCCAATGATAACGAGCAGTGTAACCACGATTCCAATTATCCACTTAAGTAAAGTTTTCATTTAAGGTTTTTGCTTATAGGTTGAATTAAATGCTATGCTCTGCAAAAGTAAGAAATCTTTCTTAAATAGCCAAATTATTACAGCGAAAAGTGTTAAAAAATGAACCATATTGCAATAATTGCTTTACGCGTACGTTATTAGTAAGGTATAAAGTATAGAGTATAAAGTATTATGATAGAGTATATAAAAGGCGAACTGACAGACATCACGCCAGCAACGGCAGTGATAGAGGCGAGTGGGGTAGGCTATTTGCTCAATATATCCCTGAACACCTATACGGCTATACAGGGTAAGAGGGAGGTGAAGCTGTACGTTCATGAGGCAATAATGACTGGAGGACGAGACGATAGCTACACGCTATATGGTTTCTATAACAAGCAGGAGAGAGAGCTATATCGTATGCTTATAACCGTAAGCGGAGTGGGTAGCAACACGGCACGCATGATACTCAGCGCCACCAGTGCCACAGAGCTGGTGAACATCATAGCCACAGGCAACGAGAAGGCACTGAAGGGTGTGAAGGGTATAGGACTGAAGACGGCACAGCGCATCATAGTGGACCTGAGGGACAAGATGGCAGCGAGTGGTATAATAGCCGATATCGCTTCAGCATCGAATGGTGGCAATGCGACAGGTTCGGCACTCTCAGCACAGGCATCACAAACCCACGACGAGGCCATCAGTGCACTCACGGCACTGGGTTTTGCTCCTGCACCAAGCAGCAAGGTGGTGACAGAGATACTCAAGGGCAACCCCGATATGGCGGTGGAGCAGGTAATCAAGCAAGCGCTGAAGATGATTAAGTAGTTCAAAGGCTCGAAAGTTCAAAGGTTCAAAAGTTCGAAGGTGAAAAAGCATATATCCATATTCGTTACGCTATTGATGGTGGTTGCCAGTGCGGTGACCGCTAACTTAGGTGTGGCATTTGGAGAATATGCGCCAGAGAACGAGAAACCACAGAAAGAGAACAAGCAAAAGACGGGTGGTGCGATGAGTTCGCTGGAGAAATATCGCGAACAGATGGCACAGTTGGAGTTAGAGAACGACTCCATACCAGACAGCCTGTTGCACCCTCGCTGGGGCGTGCAGCGTACTACCCCAATAACATACGACGACCTGGAACAGGGACCAGCCGACCTGCAACGTCCTGAGAACCTGAAACAGGAGGTGGAGTATAATGACACACTCGACAGGTATGTCATAGGTACACGTATGGGCAAGACATGGCTCTCGGCTCCTATCATGATGGACCAGATGGAGTATATGAAATGGAGCGAGAAGGGCTTGTTCAGCGATTATTTCCGCAATAAAAACAGTGAGATATTCGAGAAGAAAGGTAAAGAAAAGTTCGATTTCACCGATATGCACTTCGACCTGGGACCAGCAGAAAAGATATTCGGTCCTGGAGGCATAAGGGTAAAGACACAGGGAACAGCCGAACTGAAACTGGGTGCTACGATGAAGACCATCGACAACCCATCGCTGCCTCTGAGCAACAGACGTACCACCACCGTTGACTTCAATGAGAAGATAAACGTCAATGTGACAGGTAAGGTGGGCGACAAGATGAACATGAACCTGAACTACAACACCGATGCTACCTTTGACTATGATGCCCAGAACATGAAGTTGAAGTATGACGGCAAGGAAGACGAGATAATAAAACTCGTGGAGGCAGGTAACGTGTCATTCCCCAGCAATTCGTCACTCATTACGGGTGCATCGTCACTATTCGGCGTGAGAGCCGACATGCAGTTTGGTAAGTTGAAACTGCAGACCGTCATCTCGCAGAAAAACTCTTCATCAAAGTCGGTAACATCACAGGGTGGTGTGCAACTGAAACCATTTGAAATCAACGTAGCAAACTACGAGGAGAACCGTCACTTCTTCCTCGATATGTATTTCTACAACAATTATGATACGTGGATGTCACGTCTGCCTACCCCTCTGACCTCAGTGACCATCAACCGAGTGGAGATATGGGTGACAAACAAGAGCGGTACGACCAGCAACACACGTGATATCATAGCTTTCCCTGATTTGGGTGATGTGGGAGTGACAGGAACACCTAACAACCAGCAAGACCAACTCTATCAGGCACTTGTGAGCAACACGGCAATACGTTTTATAGAGAATGTGGATGATGCTCTCGACGGCGATGTGGTAGCAGGTATCAGCATGTCAGGTGGTAAGACATACGAGAAGGTGGGTAAGGCACGACTGCTCAGCGCTTCAGAATACACAGTGAACAAGGCTATGGGTACGGTATCGCTCAAGACAGCACTGCAGAATGACCAGGTGCTCGCCATAGCATACGAATACACCTCAGGCGGAGTGACATACCAGGTGGGTGAATTCGCTACCGATAACACCCAGACAGACCAGGCACTGTTTGTGAAGTCGCTTAGAAACGTGGAGAGTGCGCCAAGTCAGCCTAACTGGAAACTGATGATGAAAAACGTCTATTATCTAGCTTCATCAATAAAGAAGGAGAAGTTCAAACTCGACGTGAAGTATCAAAGCGACACCATAGGCACATATACCACCTACATACCAGACCCAACGGTAAAGAGCTATCCTATCATACGATTGCAGGGTGCCGACCGTCTAGATGGCAATAATCGCGCCAATCCTAACGGTGTGTTCGACTATGTGGAAGGCTATACCGTAAGCAATGGCCGAGTGTATTTCCCAATGGTAGAGCCATTCGGTAGAGGACTCAAGAATCAACTGCTAGCTCACGGTATGGAGAGTTTGCTGGCTGAGCAGTATTCATACAGCGAACTGTATGATACTACCAAGACAGCGGCCAAACAGGTGGCCGAGAAGAATAAGTTCCTCATGACGGGACACTTCCAGGGTTCTTCGAATAATGTCATATCACTGGGTGCATACAATGTGCCACAGGGCAGTGTGAAGGTTAGAGCAGGCGGTGTGGAACTGGTGGAGGGCGTGGACTACTCAGTGGACTACAGTGCTGGTGAGGTGACCATACTCAATCAGAGCATTATAGATGCGGGCACCTCAGTCAGTGTGTCGCTTGAGAGCCAGTCAGACTATTCTATGGAACGCAAGTCGATGTTTGGTGTCAACTGGCAGTATGACTTCAGCAAGGACTTCAACATAAGCGGTACGTTGCAACACCTATCAGAACAGAGTTTGACATCGAAGGTGGCTATGGGTTCTGAACCCGTCAATAACACTCTCGTAGGTTTCAACGTGAGTTGGAAGAAAGAGAGTCAGTGGCTCACCGATATGCTCAACAAGATACCATTCCTGCATGTGAAACAACCTTCGCATATACAGTTTACGGGTGAGTTTGCCAAACTGTTCTCAAGCATAGCCAGTGGTACGCAGGATAATGCTTCATACATAGACGACTTTGAGAATTCAACATACAACATAAACCTGCTGACCCCAACATCTTGGCAGTTGTCAAGTGCACCAAAGGTACTGCTCAGTCCGACAGAATACGACAAGGAAAGTTTGCAGTCAGGCTATAATCGTGCTAAGATGGCGTGGTACACTATCGACCCACTGTTCACCAACCGTTCCTCATCGCTCACCCCTGCCCATATTAAGAATAATGTGGAAATGCTCTCGAACCACTATATCAGAGAGGTGTATGTCAGCGAGCTCTATCCGAACCGCGACCAGAACACATACAACGGAGCCGTCAACACCCTGCCCGTAATGAACGTGGCTTTTTACCCTAAGGAGCGTGGACCATATAACTACACCACAGACATAAACAGCGACGGTACGCTGATGAACCCAAAAGAAGCATGGGGTGGAATGGTGAAGAAACTAGACACCAGCAACTTTGAGGAAGCCAACATAGAATATGTGGAGTTCTGGATGCTTGACCCATTCATCTATACAGAGCGTGACGGTACATCAAGCAGGCACTCAGGTACACTGCATATCAACCTGGGAGAGATATCGGAGGATGTGTTGCTGGACGGCAAGAAATTCTATGAGAGCGGTATGCCTGTGTCAGACAATGAAAGTACCTACGACACACAGTGGGGTAAGGTACCTAACCAGACAACCGTAACGTATGCCTTCGCCACCAGCGAGGGTTCACGCGAGAAGCAGGATGTGGGTCTGGACGGTCTGACTGATGACGAGGAGCGCTCAAGATTCCAGGAATACCTGCAGAAACTGCCTGCCAGCGTGCAGCAAACATTCGGACGAGACCCTGCAGGCGATAACTACCACTATTTCCGTGGTAGCGACTATGATGCTATGCAGCTAGGCATTCTGGAACGATATAAGAATATCAATAACCCACAGGGCAACTCGCCAGACTCAAATAACCAAACAGAGGCGTATGACACATCATATAAGGCAGGTCCTGACCTTGAGGATATAAATCAGGACTTTACCCTCAATGAGTATGAGAAATACTTCGATTACGAGATAGAGCTCAGTCCGGAGGCCCTGCAGAACAACCTTCAGGGATATGTGGCTGACGTGAGAGTAGCCAAGCCAACACTGCGTAATGGCAAACAGGAGTCGGTAAACTGGTACCTTATGCGCATACCAGTGCATGCTCCAACCAGGCGCGAGGGAAACATCTCAGACTATACCTCTATACGTTTTATGCGTATGTACATGACAGGTTTCCAGGACTCATGTATCGTGAGAATGGCAACGCTGAACCTTGTGCGTGGTGACTGGCGAGTATATGATCAGACCCATCAGACCATAAAAGACTGTAACCCACAGCCATCAGGACAACTTACGGCTTCATCAATCAATATTGAGGAGAATAACGATAAGGAACCAGTAAACTACATTCTGCCTCCAGGCATTTCACGTGTTGTAGACCCTTCACAGCCACAACTGACGGAGAACAACGAGCAGTCGTTGCGTATGGATATATACGACATGAAGACCAATGACGGTGTGGCAGTGTATAAGAACACCCATCTGGACATGCGTTATTACAAGCGCATACAGATGTTTGTGCATGCCAATGCCACAAAGGATAATCTTACTAACCTGAAGGATTATGACCTGATGCTCTTTGTGCGTTTGGGTAGTGACTATAACAATAACTTCTATGAGTATGACATACCGCTGAAGCTCACCCCTCCACGCAGTAACTACACCTCGAACTCAGAGGCTGACCGTCATACAGTATGGCCAGATGAGAACATGCTCGACATAGACCTTGCCAAGTTTACGGCCATAAAGAAGGCACGAAACCTGGAGAAGAAGGCCAACCGTGCGTCATATAGCAAGATATTCTCACAGTCAGATCCCGACCGTCAGAAGAACACCATCAAGATATTGGGTAACCCGTCGCTTGGCGAGGTTTCGACCATGATGATAGGTGTGAAGAAGATAGGTACGTCAGGCGAGATGCAGGATGCCGAGGTGTGGGTAAACGAATTAAGATTGCAGGAACCAGAGAGTGAAGGTGGATGGGCAGCAGCAGCAAATCTTAACGTGCAACTCTCAGACCTTGGTAGTGTGCAGGCATCAGGTAAATATATCAGCGATGGATTCGGTGGTTTGGAACAGAAGGTGATGGAGCGCACCACAGACAAATATGCTACCTACAGCATCACCACCAACATAGAGTTGGGTAAGTTCTTCCCTGAGAAAGCCAAGGTCACTGCACCTCTTTATTATAGCGTAACGCGCGAGCGCACGTCACCAAAATATAATCCTCTTGATACGGACATGAAACTGGAGGATGCGTTGGAATCAGCTACGCAGCAAGAGCGTGACTCAATAGAGAGCATAGCAGTAACCAAACGTGTGACAAAGAATTTCTCACTGTCAGGTGTGCGTGTGGGAATTGCCACAAAGGGACATCCTATGCCTTACGACCCAGCCAACTTCTCATTCAGTTTCAGCCAGTCAACTTCTCACTCTGAGGGTAAGACGACGGTATATGAAAACGAGATAAACTGGAAGGGCTCACTCAACTATTCATGGTCGCCAGTATATAAGTCGATAGAACCATTTAAGAAGATAAAGTCGAAGTCGAAGAGTTACGACATACTCAAGAAGTTTGCCCTCAACTACATGCCTCAAAATATCTCGTTCAATACGGAGATGTCTCGTAGCTACTACGAGTTGCAGGAGCGTGACCTTGAGAATCTGGGTTCGGCATCAAGCGTGCCAGCTACATGGAACTCACGATTCCGTTGGGATCGCAGTCTGTCACTGCGTTGGGATCTTACTCGTAACCTTCACATGAGTTTCCAGAGTTCTACACAGGCAGAGATAGAGGAACCATATATGCAGGTGAACAAAGACCTCTATCCTGAACAGTATCAGGCATGGAAAGACTCCGTATGGCAGAGTATCAAGCATCTAGGCAAACCTATGGACTATAACCAGTCGTTCACGGCTTCATACCAGTTGCCACTGAACCTTATTCCAATCTTCGACTGGCTCAATGCTGACGCTTCATACAGTGCCTCATACCACTGGGCTCGTGGTGCAGAGGAAGATGGTGTAGTGAAGTATGGTAACACCATCAATAACAACCGTGTTATAAACCTCAACGGAACACTCAACATGGAGAAGCTATATAACCATGTACCGTTCCTGAAGAAGGCAAACGAACGCTTTGCAAAGTCACCCAGAAGGAATTCGAGAAATCTTAGTTCGAAGACGGTGAAGTCAAAGAAGGACAAAGACTCGAAGGATTCAAAAGACTCAAAAGACGATAAGAAATCGAGTGAGGCAAAGGAAACGAAGAAGAATACCTTTGTAAAGGAAATAACCCTCAAGGCAGATACCTCGCTCGTCATTACACATGGTAAGAAGACAAAGCGACTCGTTGTAACAGCACGAGACGAGGAGGGTAAGCTCATACCTGTAAAATATAAGAAACTGGATGATAACAAGATAAAGATTATCAACAAGAGCGATACCACTGTAAAGATGAAACTCAGTGTGCTCGCCCTTCCTCCACTGGATGACCTGAAATGGTATAAGTTTGCTCAGGGTGCAGCACGATTCGCCATGATGGTGCGTAACATAGGTATCACCTACCGCACTCAGTATGGTATGACCCTGCCTGGTTACACACCTAACATCGGCGATATATTCGGTCAGCGTTCAGGTTACGGCACTATGGCACCAGGTCTGGACTTTGCCTTTGGTTTGATAAGCGATGACTATATCGAAAAGGCACGCTCTAACGGATGGTTGCTTAACAGCGATTCAGAGGTTTCTACCCCTGCCACTACCTCGCTCACTAAGGATTTGCAGGTGAAGCTTACGGTAGAACCTATACGCAACCTTAAGATAGACGTGAATATGTCGCACACGCAGTCGAAGGCTAAGTCGATACAATATATGTATGAGTCAATGCCTACAACACAGAGCGGTAGTTTCTCTATGACTACCATAAGCATCAAGTCGGCATTCGAGGGAACAGGCGATGCTAATAACGGCTATCATTCAGCATCGTTTGAGAAATTCTGTGGACTGCTCGACAGCTATCAGCAACGTGTTCAGGCTCAGTATGAGGGACTTCGTTATCCTGTCAACAGCACTATGCACGGCACAGTATTTGACCCTACCAAGACGCCTGTCAAGAAATATAGTGCTGACGTTATGGTGCCAGCATTTCTCAATGCCTATACAGGATACAGTGGACTGAGCATATTCCCAACCATTGCGAGCATGCTGCCAAACTGGTCGTTGAAGTATAGCGGACTGGGACAGTTGGCGTGGTTCCGTGAGCGTTTCAAGAGTGTCAATATCAATCATGGCTATAAGAGCATCTATGCTGTAGGTTCTTACTCATCATACTCTTCATATCAGAAGGTGATGGGCGATGAGATAGGTTTTATAACTGATGCTACCACGTCTAATCCTTCGCCCAGTTCGATGTTTAACGTATCCACTGTCAGCATCAACGAGGCATTCTCACCATTGCTGGGTGTGGATGTGACACTGAAGAATAATATGACCTTCAAGGCTGAATACCGCACCACCCGCGTGCTGAGTCTCTCTATGACCAGTGTGCAGATAAATGAGACAACGTCTAAGGACTGGGTATTCGGTATGGGATATAAGATTAACGATTTCCGTTTCACCAAGAGTCGTGCCCTTATGGCTGCAAGACGTAAGAATGCCAAGAGTAGTGGCGATGATGATGACAACAATAATAAAAAAACCAAGACCACAAGTAGGGCAAAAGGTAAGACAGACTTTGCTCACGACCTCAACCTGCGTCTTGATTTCAGTTATCGCCGTCAGGCTGCCATCACTCGTGATATAGCTACCACTACATCAACCGCAACATCTGGAAACACGGCATTCAAGCTCGCTTTCGTAGCAGACTACACACTCTCTCGTCTGCTAACCATGAGCCTCTATTACGACCGTCAGAGCAATACCCCACTGCTGTCTTCAGGCAGTTATCCAACGGTTACTCAAGACTTCGGTGTGTCAATGAAATTCTCGTTGACAAGGTAGTTTTGTTTGCGATTATTTGCATGTAAAAATATTTTTGTGTAATTTTGCATTGCTATGGTATATAAGTATGATTTTCTGATTATAGGTTCAGGCGTGGCAGGTATGAGTTACGCACTGAAGGTGGCAAGAGCCAACGTAGGTAAAATATGCCTTATATGCAAGACTACGCTTGACGAAGCTAACACAACGCGTGCACAGGGTGGTGTGGCATCAGTTACCAATATGATTGTCGATGATTTCGAGAAACATATTGAGGACACTATGATTGCCGGCGATTATATCTCTGACCCTGCTGCTGTGGAACAAGTGGTGAGAATGGGACCGTCACAGATTAAGGAACTGGTGGAATGGGGAGTGCACTTTGATAAAAAGGAGGATGGACTTTTCGACCTTCATCGTGAGGGGGGACACTCGGAGTTTCGTATTCTGCATCATGCCGACGATACTGGTGCCGAGATACAGCGAGGACTGATGGCGGCTGTGAGAAGCAATCCTAATATCGATATAAAGGAGAACCATTTTGCTGTTGAGGTGATAACACAGCATCATCTGGGCATAGAGGTGACCAGACAGTCGCACGATATAGAGTGTTATGGTGCTTATGTGCTGAATCCAGAGACGCAGAAGGTGGACACATACCTGTCTAAAGTGACTGTGATGTGTACAGGTGGATGTGGTGCTGTATATCAAACAACTACCAACCCAGTTATTGCTACTGGCGATGGTGTGGCAATGGTATATAGAGCAAAGGGCACTGTAGCGGATATGGAATTTGTGCAGTTTCACCCCACATCACTCTATCATCCAGGCGAGACACATCCTGCATACCTTATAACAGAGGCTATGCGTGGTTATGGCGGCATATTACGCTTGCCAACAGGCGAGACTTTCATGGAGAACTATGACGAGCGTCTGTCGCTGGCTCCGCGTGATATAGTAGCCAGAGCTATAGATAAGGAGATGAAGAAACACGGTATAGATCATGTGTGTTTGGATGTAACTCATAAGGATGCGGAGGAAACCAAGCGCCACTTCCCTAATATTTATCAGAAATGTCTCTCTATCGGCATCGATATCACTAAGGAATATATACCAGTAAGACCAGCGGCACACTATATGTGTGGTGGTATTAAGGTAGATCTAAATGCTTGCTCAAGTATCAAGAGACTGTATGCTATAGGTGAATGCTCATGCACAGGACTGCATGGAGGCAATCGTTTGGCTTCCAACTCACTTATAGAGGCTGTGGTATATGCTGAGACAGCTGCAAGACACTCATTGGAGCATATTGCTGAATATGATTTCAATACTATGATTCCTGAATGGAATGATGAGGGCACTATGACCAATGAAGAGAAGGTGCTCATAACACAAAGTGTGCATGAGGTGGGTACCATTATGGCGAACTATGTAGGTATAGTGCGTTCTGACCTCCGACTGAAGCGTGCGTGGGTGCGCTTGGACACTCTTTATGAGGAAACGGAAGACCTCTTCAAACGTGTGAAGGCGAGCAAGGATATCTGCGAACTGCGTAACCTTATAAATGTGGGCTATCTCATAACTCGTTGGGCTATTGAGCGCAAAGAGTGTCGAGGTCTGCATTTCACTACCGACTATCCTCTTCACGCCTACGACTCTCAAAATCCATCCATCTCATGATGAAGACACTCCTTTCTTCTTGCTGTCTGCTTCTTGCTTTCTTGTGCAATACGGTTGCGCAGGGGGTGGATAGTTTGGTGATAAGGCTCGACAGCGTGGTGAGTGAGGCCAAGATATTGCGAACATCACAGATGGGATTGATGGTTTATGACCTCGATGCTGACTCTGTGGTGTATGAGAGAGATGCATTGCAGACATTGCGCCCAGCCTCTACCATGAAACTCCTCACGGCTATAGCGGCACTCGACCGTTTGGGCACAGAATACGAGTTCACCACAAGACTTATGAAGACCGACTCATGTGACTACTACCTGGTAGGGTGTATGGATCCGCTGATAGGAATGAAGGAACTGAACCAGTTGGCTGATAGCATCAAGACACAGGGTATAGACACTATTCGGGGAGCGCTATTTGCTGATCGCTCAATGAAGGATGCTGACCTCTATGGCGAAGGCTGGTGTTGGGATGATGATAATCCTATGCTCTCGCCATTAGTGTATGATCGCAAAGACGGCATGATGGAAAATATTGCTGAACTGCTAGGGTCAAGAGGCATCTATTTCTTTGGAGGCATAAAGGTGGGTACTTGTCCAAGAGGTGCAACCACGGTGTGTGAGATTAGCCACAAACTGATAGATGTGCTGGTGCCAATGATGAAGAATAGCAACAATCTATATGCCGAGAGCGTGTTCTATCAGTTGGGACTGATGCGTGGTCGTCCTTCAACGGCTAAGAAAGCCAGCAAGGCAATAGAAGATGTAATGAGGAGAGCGGGTAGGGAAGAAAGCATACACCGTTTTGCTGACGGCTCGGGTCTCTCACTCTATGATTATGTTTCGGCTGACATAGAGGTGGCATTCCTCAGATATGCCTTTAATGATAAGGATTTGTATTATAAACTATATGAAACATTGCCTATAGCAGCTATAGACGGCACGCTGAAAGACCGCATGAAGGGTACCTCGGCAGCAGGCAACGTAAGAGCCAAGACGGGTACAGTGTCTGGCGTCAGCAGTTTGGCTGGCTATTGCACCACCTCTGATGGCAGACATCTCGCATTTGCCATTATCAATCAGGGTGTCATGAAGGGCTCTTATGCTAAGGCTTTACAGGATAGACTTTGCATAGAAATGTGTAAGTAAAATAACAACATGAACCCAAGAATAATAATATCTAAGGATTTAGGGGCAGAACTGACAGCTGCCATTAACGAGTGTGAGCACGACCGTATCTTTGTGCTCACCGATACCAATACCGAGAAGTGTTGCCTGCCAATTGTGCACTTTCAACTTTCTTGCGCTCCAGCAGGTGCTAAGGCGAGCAAGCTCGGAACAACTTTCAACTTTCAACTAATAACTATCCCTTCTTCCGATCTTTCCAAGACACTCGATAGCGTGAGTCATGTTTGGCAGGAGTTGCAGAAGGGTGGGGCAACCCGTCACTCTCTTCTCATCAACCTCGGTGGTGGTATGGTGACTGATTTGGGAGGTTTTGCCGCAAGCACCTTTAAGCGAGGCATCAATTTTATCAATATCCCTACAACCTTGCTTTCTATGGTTGATGCTTCGGTGGGCGGAAAGACAGGTTTTAACTTTGGTGGACTGAAGAATGAGATAGGTGTGTTCAACGACCCTCATTGCGTTATCATAAGCACCAAGTTCCTTGAAACTCTTGACACAGAGAATATTCGTTCGGGCTATGCCGAGATGCTGAAGCATGGTCTGATAAATCGTGAGGGTAGGGAGATGTTTAACGAGCTCATCTCTTTCGATATAGCCAATCCTGACCTTGCACAACTGGCAAGAATGGTTGGCGAATCTGTTGCCGTAAAGGAGAAGATAGTGACAGAAGACCCTATGGAGCATGGCATACGTAAGGCTCTCAATGTTGGTCATACCATTGGTCATGCCTTTGAATCTTGGGCTATGCGTCATGATTGTCCTATACTCCACGGCTATGCTGTGGCTTATGGTATGGTGACTGAACTCTACCTGGCTTGTGTCAAGATGGGCTTTGCGCAAGATGTAATGCGTCAAACCGTATATTATATAAAAGAGGTGTATGGCACATTGCCTATAACATGTGATGATTATCCAGAGTTACTTGAACTCATGACCCACGACAAGAAGAATACCGCAGGCATAATCAACTTCACCTTGCTTGGTGGCATCGGCGATATACATATCAACCAAACAGCCACAAAGGAGGAGATTATGGAAGCATTGGATTTTTTTAGAGAAGGATAGCAAATTGTAAGCGAAATTAAAGAAAAAGTTGACAAATTGTAAAATTTTTCTTTGATTTCCTTTGCAGTTTAATAAAAATGTGCTAACTTTGCAGGCAAAATCGTAAAAAAGCTATGGGTAAAATCATTAAACCTAAAGGATACAAGGCAGCCCTTGACCTAAGACAAACAGAACAGGGCATTAAGTTGGTAAAGGATTTTTTTCAGCAGAACCTTGCTACGGAGTTACGCTTGCGTCGCGTCACAGCTCCATTGTTCGTGCTCAAAGGTTTGGGCATCAATGACGACCTCAATGGTGTGGAGCGTGCTGTGACATTCCCCATAAAGGATTTGGGCGACAAACAGGCTGAAGTGGTTCATTCGTTGGCAAAATGGAAGAGACTCACCTTAGCTGAATATGATATTGAGCCAGGTTATGGCATATATACCGACATGAATGCTATTCGTGCCGATGAAGAACTTGACAACCTTCACTCACTATATGTTGACCAGTGGGACTGGGAGGCTGTGATGAAGGATGGCGAACGCAATATCGACTTTCTCAAGTCTGTTGTTAAGCGCATCTATTCAGCCATACTTCGTACAGAATTCCTGGCTTGCGAGACATATCCTCAGCTGAAGCCTTTCCTTCCTCAGGATATACACTTTGTGCACTCTGAGGAACTCATAAAGATGTATCCAGATATGTCTGCTAAGGAACGTGAAGACGCTATATGCAAGAAGTATGGTGCTGTGTTCATTATGGGTATTGGTGGCAAGCTATCAGATGGTAAGAAGCATGACGGTCGTGCTCCAGACTATGACGACTGGACCACACCTAACTCAGATGGTTTCCTTGGCCTTAATGGCGACATCCTTATATGGTATCCTATCCTTGAGCATAGCGTAGAACTGTCATCTATGGGCATACGTGTTGACAAGGAGTCATTGCTTCGCCAATTAGCTCTTGAGGGAAAGGAAGATCGCAAGGAACTATATTTCCACAAGCGCTTGCTTGAAGGCTCTTTGCCACAGTCTATCGGTGGCGGTATCGGACAGTCACGCCTCTGTATGGTTATTCTTCATAAAGCACATGTTGGCGAGATTCAGGCAAGCATCTGGCCTGAAGAACAGCGTAAGGAATGTAAAGAAGCAGGTATGAACCTTATATAGTTGACAATTGATAGTTGATAGTTGACAATTGACATAGGTTAAAAAAATATAATTGATAACTAAACTTTCAACTTTCAACTTTCAACTTTCAACTTTTATTACTACCTTTGCACCCGAATTTCTAAAAATTATTAACCGTGTGCCTATCTGCGGCGCACATAAAACGTAAAGAAAAATGAAGAAGGATATCCATCCAGAGAATTATCGCCCAGTAGTTTTCAAGGATATGTCTAACGGCGACATGTTCCTCACAAAATCTACTTGCAAGACAACTGAGACGGTTGAATTTGAGGGCGCTGAGTACCCAGTAGTAAAGATTGAAATTTCATCTACTTCACACCCATTCTACACTGGTAAGTCTAAGCTCGTTGATACAGCAGGTCGTGTTGACCGCTTCCAGCAGCGTTACGGTAATATCAAGAAGTAACTTACGGGTGAAGTTATAGACTATAATATAGTTGGACAATTGTGGTAACACATACCAGATGGTCCAACTTTTTTCGTTTTTATTATAACGGATAACAAAAATAGCATTTATGACAAAGATTGTAAAACTGCATCGTGGTCTTGACATTCGTTTGGCTGGTGTGGCAAACCAAGAAAAGATTGCCATTACCCCAGGCAGCGTCTATGCCTTGCAGCCTGACGACTTTGAGGGCGTAAAGCCTAAGGTGGTTGTTAAGGAAGGCGACAAGGTGAAGGCTGGTGATGCACTGTTTGTAAACAAGGCTTATCCCGAAGTAAAATTCGCAAGTCCTGTCAGCGGTACAGTAAAACAGGTGGAGCGTGGCGAGCGTCGTAAGGTGCTCAGCGTTCAAGTTGAGGCTGATGCTAAGCAGGAGTATGTGGATTTCGGTAAGAAAGAAGTTAGCAAACTCTCTGGCGACGATGTTAAGGCATCGCTGCTCGAGGCTGGCTTGTTTGGTTACATCAACCAGTTGCCTTATGCCATTTCTACCAATCCAACAACGGCGCCTAAGGCCATCTTCGTATCTGCTTTGAGGGATATGCCTCTCGCAGGCGACTTTGAGTTTGAGGTAAAGGGTCAGGAGACTGACTTCCAGACTGGTCTTGAGGCACTGAGCAAGATTGCCAAAGTGTACGTTGGCGTAGGTAAGGACTCTCAACTGGTTAACGTTCCCGTTAACGTTAACGTTGAATACGTAGTATTCTCAGGCAAATGTCCTGCTGGTAATGTTGGTGTGCAGGTAAACCATATCGACCCTGTCAATAAGGGCGAGGTAGTTTGGACTGTTGACCCTACTGCTGTGCTCTTCTTCGGTCGTCTGTTTAATACTGGTAAGGTAAATCTCACTCGTACACTTGCCCTAGCAGGTTCTGAGGTGAAGAATCCTTGCTATTTCGATGCCATTGTAGGTGCACAAGTGAACCTTGACGATAACGTTAACGTTAACGGAAACCTTCGCATCATCGCTGGCAACCCTCTCACAGGCAAGGCACAACTTTCAACTTTCAACCTTCAACCTTCAACTACAGTTGGTGCCCACCAATCTGAGATAACTGTTATTCCAGAGGGTGACGATGCTGATGAGATGCTGGGTTGGATTATGCCACGTTTCAAGCAGTTCTCTGTCAATCGTTCTTACTTCTCTTGGCTCTTCCCTAAGAAGGATGGCTACACTCTCGATGCGCGCATTAAGGGTGGCGAGCGCCATATGATTATGAGTGGTGAGTATGACAGGGTGCTGCCAATGGATATCTATGGTGAATTCCTTATCAAGGCTATCATAGCACAGGATATTGACAAGATGGAAGCCCTCGGAATTTATGAGGTTAGCCCTGAAGACTTTGCACTTGCCGAGTTTGTTGACAGTAGCAAACTTGAGTTGCAGAAGATAGTTCGTGAAGGTCTTAATATGCTAAGAAAGGAGAACGAATAATGAAACTAAGAAAATATATCGACAAGATCAAGCCTCAGTTTGAGCCAGGCGGAAAATTCTCTGCATTCCAGAGCGTTTTTGATGGCTTTGAGACTTTCCTGTATGTTCCGAACACCACGTCTAAGTCTGGTGTAAGCATCCACGATGCCATAGACTCTAAGCGTATCATGAGTATGGTGGTGATAGCTCTTATCCCAGCCCTGCTGTTCGGTATGTATAATGTAGGCTATCAGAACTACCTCGCCGCTGGCACCCTTTGCAGCACTCCTTGCTGGGAGGTGTTCATTTATGGCGCCCTTCTGGTTTTGCCTAAGATAATAGTAAGTTACGTAGTAGGTCTGGGCATTGAGTTTGCGTGGGCACAGTGGAAACATGAAGAGATTCAGGAGGGTTACCTCGTCAGTGGTATCATCATCCCAATGATATTGCCTATCGGTTGTCCATTGTGGATGATAGCCATCGCTGTAGCCTTTGCCGTAATCTTCGGTAAGGAGATATTCGGTGGCACGGGCATGAATATCTTCAATGTGGCACTCCTCGCACGTGCATTCCTTTTCTTCTCTTATCCTACTAAGATGAGTGGCGACTCTGTTTGGGTGGCTAATGAGAGCTTCCTCGGACTGGGTAACGACTTGCCTAATGCCTTCACACAGGCAACCCCTCTGGGTCAGATGGCACAGAATGTGGCGCCCTCAGCCAGTGTTATGGATAGCTTCATCGGACTCATCCCTGGCTCTATCGGCGAAACAAGCGTCATCGCCATCGCCCTTGGTGCTATCATTCTCCTTTGGGCAGGCATCGCTTCATGGAAGATTATGTGCAGCGTCTTCGTCAGTGGTGCCGCTATGGCACTCCTTTTCCAGTCGCTCGGCATGACTCCAGTCTTCTCCGAGAGGACGGCCTGCGCCTCCCTGTTCCTGATTCTTCCCAGGAGCCCCTCCACGGAGTCCCCAGTCGTCGGAAGCATATGGACGACG
>JAZLBU010000092.1:0-6965 GCA_045613845.1 Prevotella sp.
GTGCCAAGGGCATAGGTATGAGAGAGATTATGATGGTCACCATACCTGCATCACTCATCGCCATACTGGTGGCATCGCTGGTGCAGAATTATGTGGGCAAGCCCCTGGAGCAAGACCCTGAATACCAGCGCCGACTGCGTGGGGGATTGCTTGAGGACGATGCTGCTGCCACTGAGGTGAAGGCTGTCATTCCGCGTGCAAAATGGGCTGTGCTGGTATTCCTGCTGGGTGTGCTGATGATAGTGCTCTTTGGCATCTTCCTCGGACTGCGGCCTTCCTTCGATGAAGGACCCATGGAGATGAATGCCATCATCGAGATACTCATGATGAGCATTGCTGCCCTGATACTGTTGGTGGGCAAGGCGGATGTGCGTCAGGCTATGAGTGGCAATGTGTTTGCCTCAGGCATGAACGCTATGGTGTCCATATTCGGAGTGGCATGGATGGGTAGCACCTTCTTCGAGGCTAACCGCGAAACCATAATAGACAGCGTCGAGGGTGTCTTCACCTCGTATCCGTTGCTCTTCGCCATACCTCTCTTCCTGTTCAGTATCATGCTCTTCTCACAGGCGGCAACGGCTAAGACGCTCTATCCCGTAGGACTGGTGATGGGTGTATCGCCCATGATGTTGCTGGTGCTCTTCCCAGCAGTGAATGGATACTTCTTCCTGCCTAACTACCCTACCTCAGTGGCTGCCATAGGTTTCGACCGCACTGGTACCACCCGCATTGGCAAGTATGTGCTTAACCACTCCTTCATGCTGCCTGGTTTCATCACCACCTTCGTCAGCATCGGAGTAGGATACCTAATCGCGAACCTTTTAACTTAAACCCCATACAACTATGAACGAACAGAAATTCAGACTGGAGTCCGACCTCTTAGGCGAACTCAAAGTGCCTGCCGACGCTCTTTATGGCGTACAGACACAGCGTGGTATCAACAACTATCACATCTCAAGAAAGACGATGTCCATGTACCACGAGTTTATCAAATCCATAGCCTACGTGAAACTGGCTGCAGTACAAACCAACCACACACTAGGAGTAATCAACGACGAAATCTATGAAGCTATTTCGCAGGCTTGTCAGGAGATAATCGACGGCAAATGGCGCGAGCACTTCCCCATCGACATGGTGCAGGGTGGTGCTGGTACGAGCGTCAATATGAATGCCAACGAGGTGATAGCCAATCGTGCCCTCGAGATTATGGGCCACGAGAAGGGCGACTATCAATACTGTCTGCCTAACGACCACTGCAACTGCGGACAGTCAACCAACGATGTCTATCCCACCACCATCCGTCTTGCTGTCATTCGCTACAACAAAAAATTGGTGGGTGCCCTCACAGGCCTCATCAGTGCCTTCCGCTATAAGGGTGACGAGTTCAAGGACTGCATCAAGATGGGTCGCACACAGTTGCAGGATGCCGTGCCTATGACCAGCGGACAGGAGTTTAATGCCTATGCCAACAACCTGGAGGAGGAGATAGCCAACCTGGATCGCAACGTCAAGCTGATGCTCGAAATCAATATGGGTGGCACAGCCATTGGCACAGGACTCAATGCCGTACCTGGCTTCGCAAAACTATGTGCTGCCAACCTCTCCAAACTCACTGGTGAGGCATTCGTATCAGCTTCCGACCTCGTTGAGGCTACCCCTGACACTGGTGCCTACGTCAGCTATTCCAGCGCGCTGAAGCGACTGGCTGTGAAACTCTCCAAGATATGTAATGACCTGCGACTGATGGCTTCTGGTCCACGTTGCGGACTCAACGAGATAAACCTCCCACCTAAGGCTCCTGGTTCATCCATCATGCCTGGCAAGGTGAACCCAGTCATCCCTGAGGTAGTCAACCAGGTGTGCTTCAAGGTCATTGGCAACGACACCACCATCAGCTTCGCTGCTGAGGCAGGACAGCTACAGCTCAACGTTATGGAACCCATCATCACCGAGTCCCTCTTCGAGAGTCTTATCTGGCTCAAAAAAGCCATCGAGACCCTCACCCAGGAGTGCATACTCGGCATCACGGTAAATAAGGAGCGCAACCTCGCTATGGTCAAGAACTCCATCGGCATCGTCACAGCCCTCAATCCTTACATTGGCTACAAAACCTCTACCAAGGTGGCTAAGGAGGCACTAGAAACGAACCGCTCCGTTTATGACATAGTGCTCGAACAGGGACTGATGAGTCAAGAGAAACTCGACGAAGCACTAGACCCATCTAAGATGCTGGCGAGTCACAACTTTGACAATTGAAATTTGTGAACTTTTATGAACTAGCACTCTCGCCTATTTGCAACTGTTGAAGGCGGCGCGGATGTCGCTCTTGGTGAGTTCGTCGAGCTCCTTGTAGGGGTCGCCCTCCATGGGTGCCGTGATGGTGATGCTGTCGTTCTGCTGAGTTTGTTCAGAGGTCTGGGCTTCGCTCTGCTCATCAGACACTTCTTCATCGGGCAGGGTGAGTGCCCATGCCACGAAGGCTATCAGCAGCACAACGATGCCGATGGAGATGCATCCGCAGCCTTTGAATACTTTTGTGCTTAAGTCTTTTGGAATTTCCATTGTTTTGATTTTTAGAACGATACGCAACTTCGTTGCTACGATACGTCGCTAAAGCGACTACGATACGGAGCAGAGCTCCTACGATACGCAATCAAAGATTGCTACTAGGGCTTTGAACCAGCGCCCACATAAGCAGAGAGGGTGACCTTATCGACCTCGCCGCTGGGGTTGGTCATCTTAGTCACCTTAAAGGTGAAATCGCTGCGCTCGAAGACAGCATTCCCCTGTGCCCCGACGTTCATAACGAGACACAGGAGGAAAGTAAGAAAGCTTTCAATCTTTTTCAAAATCTTACAAATCTAGAAAGTTGTTTTCTTCTTACCCTTAAAGGCGAAGAGCCAGATGAGGAGGGCGGCAATGGCGAGTAGCGCGATGCCCAGCAGAGGGCGGTAGAACAGCCATGCCACAGCAATGACGATGAGCGACCACACGATGCCCACAACAGTGCAGACAACGCCAACGCCCCAGCCGAAGATGCCAGCAACGAAAGGTACGACCTTAAGGATGGTCTCGATGAAACCGAAGATGCCATTCAAACCGCCGATGACGAGCAGCACGCCAATGATGCGACAAACCCATTTCCAGAAGTCGTTGGCATCCTGTTCAGAGGCAATAATCTCGTCGCCAGTCTTCTGACCCATCACGAGGGTTTGGAAGCGCTTGCCGTTCTTAGCCTTGAAAGCCTTGAAAGAGTCGCCACTGACAACAGCCATCACCGTCACCTTGGCAGGCACCACCTGTTCGAATGTTACGCGTACATCGCCCACCTCAGGAGAGCCAGGCACACGTCCGAAATACAGAACGTTGGCTGACTGGTGAACATACTCCAGGTCATCCTTGTTTACGGAATCCCTGACGATGGTGTCATTCACCGCCTTCTTAGTGCTATAGAAACGCTGGTAAGCCGTCTGCGTCTGCTTGTTGAGTTCTTTCAGCAGGTCAGGGCTGATAGCCAGGGGCAATTCCTCGCGCGAGGAGATATGACGTATGAGACTCTCATTGAGTTTGTAAGCGCCAAACGATACATTCTCGGCATACTGGTCGGCCGTTTCGACGGTGGTCAGCACCATATTCTTCTTCTGATAGGCAGGGTCATGGAATGAAGCTGACTCCACAGGGCTGCCCACCCATTCTTTGGAATAGGTGTATGTGGTGGTGGTGACCTCCTTGCCGCCCAGTTTGTCTTCGCTCTGCTCCTTAGCATGCTCAACCCACTGGTAATACTCCACCTTACGATGCAGCGCTATAGCCTTAGCGCCGACGCCAAACTGGCTGTCGCTCAGCGAGTCCTCGGTAGTTGCCATAGCCGTACCGCAGACAAGTTCGCCATCGAGCGAGGCATCCTTCTTGTCAGGATTCTCCATCTCAACGTATGCTCCGCCAGCCTCTTCGAGCATCTTCGCCGTCTTAACCGTGCGACCCTCATTCCACCACAGCAGTGCTGTGCCGATGCAGAAGAGCATAATACCGCCGCCGATAGCCTTAAACGACCGTCCTACTCGGGTTCCGTAACCAGTTATTTGTTGTTCTTGATAAGCCATAATCCTAGTGTGTGTTAAAAAATTAGCTCAACACCCCACACAGGACATGAGCCTGCATGGGGTGAATAGTGTTGTTAGAGGTATTACTCCTGAGTGGTAGATTCCTCTTCGAACTTTGCGTCGAGAGAAGCACCCTCGCCTATTCCACTCTCATTGCCTAACATGCAATGTGAGTTTGCCTCGATGAGTTCCACCTGAGGGTGTTCATAAATCTTCTTTTTCATGTTTTTTTGAATAATTGATGTATAAAATTTATTTAACGATTTTCTTACCATTAACAATATATACTCCTGAAGCCAGTCCATCGAGAGCCTTGTCGCCGTCCACGCCTTGCTTGATTTGTACTCCCTCTACGGAATATACATTAGCAGTGTCGTTGATGACTGAGGCAATGCCGCTGATGGCTGTTTCAGCATCAAACATCAGGTCGATGTCGATGTAGTTGCTACTTGATGAAGAAATGGAAACAATGTAAGCACGGAAGGCTCCGATGGTAGAGGCATTGTGGTCGCCAAAGTCGCCATTGCTATTGAACGACTTCATGCCGTCAACCCTAGCAGTAGAAACGTAGGTACCATTCCATGTTACGGTGAGGTCTTCATTCTCAAGCAGAGCGCCGTCTGAACCCGTGGTGTTGAATACCCTGAATGTTTGTGGAGCAGGATTAGTCATTGGTGTGACAAATGTGGCGCTAGCACTGTTAGCTACCGATGTAGCACCATTAAACAGGGCTATGAACGGTGTGCCAGCAGCGATTGTTCCAGTAGCATTCTTGAGGAATATCTGCAACTTCTGGGTTGTAGTGTTGTAGAGAGCGATGTTAACAGGTACGTAAACCTTCTCAATGCCTGTAGCCTCAGAAACGTTGAAGTCGAATGGCAAACAGAATGAGCCGTACTTACCACTAGTGGTAGAGCGAGTGTAGGTTACATGACCAGCAGCATAGGTGCCAGCAACATAGTTAGCAGCATCAGTGAGCTCCAGTTCATCGCCAGCATCAGAAGCATTCTCTGTCCAGATAGCATAGAAATTAGTTGCTGAGGTGATGGCATAGGTAGCCACATTGACTGCGGTAGAGCCACCGTCAACAGACCAACCGCCGAAGGTGTAGCCCTCACGTGATGGGTCAGCTGGTGATGTAGCGTAAGAACCACTCTCAATAGTCTGGGTAGCACCCACCTGTGTGCTCTGGCTGTAGAACTTAACAATGTAAGAGTCAGCCTCGGTAGCATCAGGTACGAACTTGGTGCCATCGACATTGTAGCAAGCATAAGAGCTATTGGTGGCTGCTGCCTTGAGTTCGTCGAGGTCCTCAGCAGGGATGTTGTTGGTGTAGTCATCCCATAGTACCACCTTGCCTGCACCAGAGTAAGTCTGGCAAACGTCAGGAACGTTCATCACTGGGTCGTGGTCATTGACGAAGTAGTCGCCCCATGTCTGGTTAGGCAACCAAGTGTTAGAGTTGGTGCCACCACCAGGTGTCCAGGTGTATTCCTCATCATAGCTTGAAGGAGCATTGAGGTAGTGGAAGTTGTCATTGATAACCACTCGCCTACAGTTGTCATAGACAACGCTATAGGTTGGGTCGGTATTGATGTTGGCAGTGCCCTCGCCACGCAGGCGCAGCGGAGCCTTAGCATCCTTGAAGTAACAAGCATCAACATAGCCTATGGCATCCTTACGCACATCGTAGCCGTCCTCGGCATTGACGATGTAGTTGTTCATATAGTGCAGATGGCCGAAACGCTGCAGAGGCAAACGAGAGCCCACGATGTCCTCGAACATGTTGTGGTGCATGGAGATGGTACGGTCGTAGTTATCGCTGTTGCCCTTACCAAAAAGACAAGCCTTGTAGTGGCTGTGGAAATAGTTATATGAGAGGGTTACCCACTGCACATTATTCTTGATATCCACCAGTCCGTCATAGCGATCCACATTGGTGGCATTGCCATTGAAGAACTCGCAGTGGTCAATCCAGATGTGTGAACCAGAATCGGTAGAAGCAGAGTTAGCATCAGCCTGTATGCCGATACAGTCAGGGTCGCCCACCTCAGTCTGTACGCCATCACGCATAGCCACAATCTTATTCTCGCCGCTCTTGAGGATAGGCACACTATTCATAGTGAAACGGCAGTTGCGTATTATCACGTTGTGAGCACACTGCAGATTGAACGTGATGCGTGAGAAGAGCGGAGCATTGCCATTGGCATCGGCAATACCGATGAGAGTCTTGTTACTCTGCACCATGATACGCTCGCCGTATGTGGTAGCAACACCCTCAGAACCATCCTGACTGTCGCACAGATGGCCAGTAGAGAGGTCATCGACGTAAGCCGTCACCCCAGTAGTGATATCGTGGTCAACGAGGATGATGTATGGGTTGTTAGACTGCAGATAAGCCTGCAACTCAGTGAAGCTGTTAGCATAAACCACCTTGCCGCCTGCACCGCCAGTGGTACCGCCCTCGTGATAGTGAGCAGTGCTAGGAGTGCCAGCGTATGCAGCAAAGCCGTCAACAGTCCAGTTTCTGCCTGATGTGTCGCCCTGCTTGGTGAAGTTTGCCGTCAATGCAAGGTCTGCAGTTACGGTAGTGGTGTAAGAAGCCGATGAGCTAACCACAGTAGAGCCACTTGTCCAGTTGGCGAAGTCATAGCCAGAAGAAGGTGTAGCGGTGAAGGTCACCTGAGAACCAGACACCACGGTGCCTGAAGGCGATACAGCAGCCGAACCACCAGTGCCAGCAGTAGCAGAGACGTTGTAGGTGGTAACCACCACACTCTGAGCAACGGTGTAGTGAAGGGTGTAAACCTTCTGTGTGCCGTCCTCAGCTGTAACGGTCACGGTGGTGGTAGCCTGATTGTT
>JAZLBU010000093.1:0-8337 GCA_045613845.1 Prevotella sp.
TCTCCCAGTGTGTGTAGCCTCAGCAGTGTGCGACTGGTGCCCACTATTCCTGCAAGCAACATCAGAGCGCATATCCACCATAGCGGATTAAAACCGAATATGAATGCGAATGCCATCACTGCCCCTGTGGTGCCACCTATCGCAGCTGTGTGGGTTGACACCTTCCACCAGTTGTTTATCAGTGCACAGAGAATCTGTATCGCTATCGCTGCCACCAGCACCGCCCTCATAAAGTGGGGCATGTGCAGTGAATTCATAAGGTAGTAGCAGGCAAAGTAGCAGCCTATTGATATGGCGTATGGCACCATACGTTCCTCACGCTTCAGCACCTTCAGCACTGACCATCCCTGATAGTGTCTGTAGAGTCTTATCAGTAACTGTGGCATCACCACAGTAAACAGCCACACCATCACCGTCACCGTAATTTTATATAGCAACGGCATCATACTCAGGTAACTGAATAGGAACAATGCTATCAGTCCCATTACGGGCAGAAAGAACGGTGTAAACAGCAAACTGATGTATCTGGCTGATAACAACAGCATGCTTTTCTCACGTTTCACTATGTTCTGTTTTGTATTCGTAGTCTTCCTTATTTTCTTAATGTTGATGTAGGTATGCCCATCTGCTCCCTGTATTTTGCCACCGTACGTCGTGCTATTGGGTATCCCCGCTTCTTGAGTTCCGCAGCCAGTTTTATGTCACTCAGTGGTTTGTTCGCAGGTTCTGAGTCTATCAGGTCACGCAGCGCACTCTTTATCTCTCTGGTCGAAACCTCCTCGCCGCCTCCTGTGTCAAAAGCCTGTGAGAAGAGCGTCTTCAGCAGTATGGTACCCCATGGAGTATCGGCATACTTGCTGTTGCACACTCGTGAAATGGTAGTGATATTCAAACCCGTATCATCGGCTATATCCTTCAATTTCATAGGTTTCAGGGCACTGTCGTCACCACTCAGGAAGTATGCCTTCTGTCTTTTCAGCAGTGACTTCATAGTGATGCGCATAGTGTGCTGACGTTGTCTTATCGCCTCTATATACATTTGTGCACGGTTCACCTTCTGCTGTGCATATACCAATGCCTCCTTGTCTCTGCGTGTCATTGAGTCAGGGTTCTGTCTGTAGGCATCTATCATCTCCTCAAAGTCGCGTGATACATGCAGCTCAGGCACTCTGCCCTTAGTCAGCGTAAATGATAGGTTGCCCTCATCATCACTCTCCACTATGAAGTCGGGAGTCACCTGCTGTATGTTCCTTCCCATTGTCTCGCCAAGTGCTGCACCTGGTCGTGGGTTCAGTTTCTTTATCTCTGCAAGCACCTCTTCAGCTGCATATTCACTAATACTGAGTTTCTTGCATATCCTGTCCCATCGCTTATGGGTAAACTCATCATAACACTCGTTTATAACCCTGTGCATCAATTTCGTCACTGGTGTGGGTTTCTTACGGAATATCTGTATCAGCAGACATTGTTGCAGCGACTGCGCCCCCACCCCCGCAGGGTCAAAGGATTGCAGTATGGTGAGCACCTTCTCTATCTCATCCTCGCCCACATCTATATATTCATGCACCGCTATCTCGTCACTCAACTGTGTCAGGTCTTTTCTCAACAGTCCGTCACTGTCCAGATTGCCTATCAGGTATTCCATTATCATTTCCTGCCTCTCCGTCAGCGACTGCTCATGCATCTGCTCATGCAGTTTGTCATAGAACGATTCTGTATTACCAAATATTCTCTCCTCTTGGTCGGCATCGGGGTCAGAGTTATTAGCATGGTCGTAGTTACCAGTCTCCAGACGGTCGTCACTGTCCATACTGTCTAGCACTTTGTCCAGTTCGTCCTGTCTCTCTTCCTGTTCCAGGTCGCTATCTTCATCGTTCCCGTTATCGTTCACGTTAACGTTATCGTTCCCGTTCCCGTTAACGTTATCATAATCCTCACTCTTAGCCTCCAACGCAGGATTCTCATCCATTTCCATCTGCACATTCTGTTCCAATTGGGCAATGGGCATCTCCAACAGGCGTATCACCATCACCTGTTGTGCGCTCAGCCTTTGTTGCTGTTCCTGCACCAACTGCTGCTCCTGTACCTGTGTCAGATTCTGAGCCATAGTTTTGTAACTTGACGCAAAGGTACGAAAAAAAGTTGAAAGTTAAAGGTTGAAAGTTGAAAGTTTTTATTATTCAATATTTTTTCTTAACTTTGCACCATTATGAAGATAGTTTACTTTCATGGCTTTGCCTCTTCAGGTGCTTCAGGCACTGTGCAGCTATTACGTAAGCTGATGCCAGAGGCTGAGGTGGTAGCTCCTGACATTCCAGTAGAACCTCTTGAGGCTCTGCCCTTCCTGCGCCAGTTGGTTGAGCAGGAACAGCCTGACGTTATCATTGGCACCTCTATGGGTGGTATGTATGCCCACCAGATGCATGGTTTCAAGCGCATCTGCGTCAATCCTGCCGTCAATATGTCAACCATGAGTCATGTGCTCAAAACTGGCGAACATAAATTCCTCAATGGCAGAAAGGATAACCAAAAAACCTTCCGCATCACTCGTGACATTATTCAGCACCACAACCAGATAGAGCGTCAGCAGTTTAAGAACCTTACCGACGAAGACCGTGCCCATGTGTGGGGACTCTTTGGCATTCACGATAAGACCTGCAACACCTATGGTGCCTTCAGCAAGCATTATCCTCAGTGTCAGCGCTTTGACGGCGAGCATCAGCTTAACGAGAAAGTGCTCAAGAAGGTGGTCATTCCACTGGTGAAGGAAATTGTGTCATGTTAATAAAAGTTATAATAAAAACGGTGAAAACTCTAAAATTTGTGCACCTTATTCTTTATTAGTAACTTTGCAAAAATCCATTAAGTAAAAATCTCATCTTATGTTTACACAGAAAGCCAACGACATTTTCAGAAAGGCTATTGCCGACTACCATGTTAAAGACAACATCGAGACCCCTATCCAGAATCCTTTCGAGGCTGGTACTATCGAGGCAATACTCTACCACAAGTGTTGGATAGACACTGTTCAGTGGCATTTTGAAGACATCATACGCGATCCCGAGATTGACCCTAAGGATGCCCTTGTTCTCAAGCGTCGCATCGATAAGTCTAATCAGGACCGCACTGATATGGTAGAGGATATCGACACCTATTTCCGCGAACTCTATAAGGATGTGAAGGTACTGCCTGATGCAACCATCAACACTGAGTCGCCTGCATGGGCTGTTGACCGTCTCTCTATCCTTGCCCTCAAAATTTGGCACATGTTAGAGCAAACCCAGCGCACTGATGCCTCTGCTGAGCATATTGCTACCTGCAGAGCCAAACTCGATGTGCTCCTTGAGCAACAGAACGACCTCTCAACAGCCATCGACCAGTTGCTTGCCGACATCCAGGCTGGCAGAAAATACATGAAGGTATATCGCCAGATGAAGATGTATAACGACCCAGCAACTAACCCAGTGCTCTACAAAACGAAATAACGACATATCGACATATCGATATTCCGACATATCGACATTCCGAAAAAAAACTCCCCAGAAGCTTTTTCTGAGGAGTTTTTTGTTTATCTAACCTGTTGTCCAGCTATGTTGTAGTTGCCTATGTATAGCTTGCCATTCTTCATCACCTTAACAGGAGCAGCAGAGTTTCCGTTATCGTTCCCGTTAACGTTTACGATAGCTGTTTCTGATGGGGTGATATATACCTCAGCTTCAGAGTCCACCTCCATAATATTGCCGTCAACGTCCTTGCCTATGCTCAGCATAAACTTCAGGTTTTTGCCAAGGTCAGGGAATTCGAAGTCTTCTTTCAGCTCTTTCTTGTCAACAAAGTTACCCTCTATCATTTTGTTATACTTAGACAATGGGTCTGTGTCATAAGTGAAATAGCCGTTTTCATCCTCATACTTCAGTATCACATACAGGCTCGTAGAGTAAGGAAGGTTTTCTGTGGTGGTTATAGTGGCAGTGCCCTTTATTGAGTTATCTTTCAACTGCTTATTCTTTACGTCTGACTTTTCCTCATCCACATTGTTCACCACTGCACTCATTGAGGTACCAGTAACATAGAGTTTGGTCACCTGCACATCCTCCTTTTTGTCATAGGCTTCTTCACCTGAATTATTAAGCACTACCCAGAAGTCACCCACACTATATGGCATGAAGTTCATATACAGGTCGCCAGTTGTGTTGATGTCCGTATTCAAGCCCCTACCACATACCATTTCATATTTCTTATCGTCATCGCTGTACCACAGGAATATGCCACGATTGTTGGAGCATGTCTCATTCTTGATTTTATACACCACTGTGGCTTTCTCATACACCTTTACCTCAGGCACATCATCCACCACTTTCACTGGCTTGTCGTCCTGCAACACGCTAACATCATTCACCACTATGTCCTTGTTTCGTATCATTTCGTCATAGTTAGGGAACAGCTTGCAAGCACCATTATATATAGTAAAGCAGAGGAAGTCGTCATTGCTGTTAGCCATCTGATACCAGTTATTGTCATTAGCGTCCAGGTCTCTGTAGAACCACACCAGAGCATAGTCACCATTCTCTGTATCGTCTGGAACGGTGGTGTAGAACTGTGTCATTTCCCTTATTTCGCCAGAGAGCAGCTTCACCTTCAGTTCGTCATTTGTCCATGGGGTATCCATTACGTATTTACCTTCATTATATGAGTAGATATTCCAACCCAACTGATAGTTTCTGTCCACAAACGGAGCCATTGCATGGCTCACTTCCAGGTTGTGGTCGAAGGTGTAATAACCTTCCTTAGGATACACTATTACCTGATCAACATATTTTTCAACATTATTCACACCCATCTTCTCAACTGCTATAGCATAGGAGTCGCTGGTGTTAGGGCTTGATGTAGGCTTCACGAAGTTATATATCACTGCGCAAAAGTAGTTGTAGCCTGAGGTGACTTCTGTACCCTTCTCCTCAGGATAGTAGCTGTTAAGCACTGAGAGCATGAAGTATCCATCCTGATGTCCACCCCATCCCCAGTTTACGTGGTAGTAACCGTTTTTATATCCATCGATGATGAATGAGTGACCACTCATCTTACCGTTTTCAGCCTTTGATGCATCATGTATCACTGGGCGTCCTTCCTCCAGTTCGCTGTATATCAGTTCCTCCCATTTCTCTTTCATATATCCGCTGCGATAGGCTATCTTGGTGTCAGGATAGCCAAAGAACAGACTCGTGGCATTATATGCACTCAGCGATGCAGCCGATGATTCGCTTGAGCCATATATTGTACCTATTGCGTAGCCACAGTATTTCATCAGCTTTGCCACCTCGTCCACTGATTCTCCTGTTTCAGTAGCCTCATACTTCTGCTTCAGTATATTCCATTTGAATGAGGTTGCTGGCAGAGCCTCCAGATGCTGCTTATGCACTCGCTGCTTGTCCTTCATTTCATACACCTCCTGTTCAGGAATGCCTCGTGGCATCACTCCGCTAGGATATTTCAATGTGGCAATCACCTGAGCCAGCGACACTGACGGACAGCCTGTGTATGATGCCTTGCCTGTCTTGCTGTCCTTTGGCACCATATTATTATAAGGTGCAGGCTGATCCCAGTTATATGGCACCAACGGAGCTATATTCTTCCAGCTGGTCAATGTAGCCACAGGGGTCACATCGCCATCGAGCGACTGTATCTCATGCTTGTAGTAATCCAACCACATCTCCACAGCGGGGTTAGCCTTCTGGGCATCATATTTGCCTTCATCGCTCCATCCCAGCACGGGCACCGTTCTGTCGTCGCCACTCACCACTACGAATGAGTTGTCGCTATTGAAGACGTATAACTCATCTGTTTCAACGGCTGTTTCCAGTGACTGCTCTGCAAAAGAGATGTTCAGCGACTGCTGACCGTTCTCGCCAGCCATCTGTTTCATAAACTCTTTGGCTATCTCCTTAGCCTTCTGCTCTCCCACTGGAGCAGCACTCACCTGTGCCACTAACAGCACTGTTGCAATAATAGTAAAAATCCTTTCCATAAATCGTTTTTTCTTTTTTCTATCTCGTTATGTCGTTATGTCAATTTAGAGACTATCGTCTCTGGCTCAATCTCCATGCATGCCATATCGCCACGCATGCAGGGTTTGTTGCCATATATGGAGCAGGGTCGGCATTTCAGGTCGTGGCGCTGTATGCAGTCGTCCATACTCTGTCCCCAACCCAGGAAACCAGCATACGGATGTGTAGCACCCCATATACTCACCACCCTGGTGCCCACCAGCGATGCCAGATGCATATTGGCTGAATCCATCGACAGCATCACGTCGAGCTTCGCCATCAGTTGCAGTTCCTCCTTCAGTCCCTTGCACTCGTCAGCCGCCAGCCTCACATTATTATATTTATCAGCCCAACCACGCATAATGGCCATTTCCTCATCGCCACCACCGAATAAGTATATTTGGTTTTCGTAGCAAAGCGTTTCGTTTTCGTAGCTGTCTTTGACAGCGTTTCGTTTGCACTTTTCTCCTAAAAGTGCAATCACCTCCTCCATTTTCTCCAGAGGGTAAATCTTTCCTTGGTGAGCAGCAAAAGGAGCAATGCCGATGAGGCCGCCTTTTCGGCATTCCGTCATTTCGACATTTCGACATATCGGCATTTCGTTCCCGTTAACTATCAATCCGCACTCCTTGAGTGCCGATTGATAGTTCTCAAACGCAGTGGGTAGTTGCTTTAGCTGTTTCTTATCGCCCTCAGCGGTGATGAGTCGGCGCAGTTCCCTGTGCTTGTTAATCTTATATACCTTGTAACCATGCAGACGGAAGAGCTTTCTTAGCACTTTGGTTCTGAGCACATCGTGCATATCCACCACACAGTCGAAGTGCTGGGCATGCAGTTCGCCGAACAATCTCAGCAGTCCGCTGATGCCCTTATATTCGTGCTTCACATCAGCCCCTATGAACCTCACATTCTCAGCCAGTCCCTCAAACAGGGCTCCGCAAGCCACCTTCGAGAGCACAGTAAACTCACAGTCCTTGTTCTGCTCTGCTGCCTCCCTTACCACAGGGGCCAGCATCGCCACATCGCCCAAGGCTGAAAATCTTATGAGAAGAATCCTTTTCACTTGTGATATTTATGCAGCAGAGTATATGTTCTTACCTCTGCGATTGATATGTTCTATCAGTGATGATGATTTCAACTTATGATATAAAGAAACATCACAAAAATAAGGCAACGAAGACTCTGACAACTTATAGCATACATCTGTCAAGTCTTCGTCTGACAGACGTTCACCCTTCAGAGTTATGTCAATGTCAGAAAAAGGCTTGTAGTTACCCTTTGCCCTTGAGCCATAGAGCACTACCTCCTCCAGACCTTTTGTGTCAGCAAACACGTCATGAAGTATTTTCAGTTCTTCTTCGTCTAATCCGTACATAGTCTTTCCTTACTACTCGTCTTCAGCCTCTATTTTCTCCATTACGTTCTTAAACGCATTGAATAAAGGTATATATGTTCCAACTATCTTGTTGATAATCTCCTCAGCTGTTTCGCTATCATAGTCATGAGATGAAAGGTTTCTGTCTTCTATCGATTTCATCCACACCTTATTATCTATAAGACCATTCTGCAAAGCCCATCTGATAGCGTCTCGTGAGCCTCTTATCTCTGTATTTCCCTGATATTCCGCATAGTCTTTCATCACATTCCATGATAACTCGTGCGTATATTCAAACCTCTGTATCAGACCCTCTTTCAGTAAGTCCTCTATCCCAGCGCCATAGGTGTGACCACTCTTGAGAATTATTGCGGCACTATTTAGTTTTTCGAGAGCCTTTACATAATTTTCAAAGCGCTGCTTCCAACGAATATCATTATTATTCATAACAATAGTCTTTTTGTACTTTACTCTTAATCTTTTTGCAAAGGTAAATATTTTGTAAATAATACGCAAATTTTTTTAGAGCAAAACGAAAATGCGGGCAACCCTCTGTGGGCTGTCCGCATTCCTTATTATATTTATAATGTGTTATCTTAGTTCTACTCTTCCTCGAAGTCTGCGTCGAATGATGCAATATCATTTGGATCAGTGATTGTAGTTGATGAATCTACTGGTTCTGATGTGCAGATCATAGACTGAAGCTCACCATCGAGTACCTCAATCTGAGGCTCTATATATTCTTTCTTTATCATGATGTTTTATTAAAATTAAGTCCCTCTCTGTCGCTTTGCGACATCTCCCCCAAATGGGAGAAAAGATTAGGGATTCGTTAATTATTCCTTTTACTTATTGGTAACCCCTCTCCCTCCCTTTGAGGGTTTCTGTCCCCCGCGAAACGGGGGAACTGAAGGGGGT
>JAZLBU010000094.1:0-17484 GCA_045613845.1 Prevotella sp.
AATTGCTGAGGCGCAAGGCTTTTACCAAGAGTGAAATCTGCACGAAGGCGCTTGAAAAATACCTCATGCAGTCTGACAGCGTAAGGCTCTTCTGTAGCGAGATGTGTGATTCGCAGGAGTACACAGTCACGGGTGATTCTCTTTTCAGGGCTTACAGGAACTACTGCAACGACTCGCTGCTTCACCCTGTTGGGAGGATTAAGTTCTACAACCGTCTTGAAACACTCACGCACAGCCGCGTGGATTATGGTAATGTGGTTAATTTCAAACTTAAACTCAAGGAGTCATGAATAAGCAGTATGAACACTTCGATACAGAGCGCCTGAATGCCATCCCGATTACTGAGGTAGCGCGCAGGCTGGGATGTAACCTGCGCAGGGTGGGTAGTGTGTATAAGACTATTTGCCCATGGCATGAGGACTCTCATCCCCTCACTTGCGCTTTATGAGCGTAGCGGCGAGAACCGCTGTCACTGCTTTGCGTGTGGCGAAGGGGGCTCGGTGATAGACTTTGTTATGCAGTGTATGGGAATAACCTTCCTTGAGGCTCGTCAATGGCTTTCGGGTGAGTATGGCATCATGGGTACTAAACCTGTGGAGCTTGCTCCCCGGGCAAGCCCTACTCATAAGCAGGCTAAACAGACGACCTACACCTATATTCCTAAGCAAATGATGGCAGAAATGGTGACTGCAGATAACCCTCTGTGCAAGTGTCTTTCATTCATGTTCACAGCAGAAGAGATAGAGCAAGTGGTAAAGGAATACTATATAGGCTGCTACTCGCAGGATGGGCATGACGCTCTGACGGTATTTCCTAACATAGACCTGCAGGGGCGTGTATGCAACCTGAAGGTGCAGGGTTACGAGACTAACCTCTTGTCACCGAGTTTCGGGCATTGTATAAAGGGCACCACCTACTGGCTTGGCAGAAAGTGGGCTGATAATGGCCGCTTGCCTAAGGGGGCAAAATTCAACTCTGATTGCATGTTTGGCGAACATCTTTTAAAGCGTTATCCCAACAAAAAGGTGGCGCTGGTGGAGAGCCCTAAAAATGCCCTCTACGGTGCACTTGCCTATCCGCAGTTTCTGTGGGTGGCTGTCGGCAACAAGTATCAGATAAAACGCGAGGTGCTCAGTCCGCTCAAGGCGAGGGAGGTGCTTGTCATTCCTGACCGTGATGCCATCCCGCTGTGGACAGAGGCAATAGACGGAATGAAGGATTTGGCAAACTTTATGGTCAGCGACTTCTGTGAAAAGCAAGCGCCGGAAGACCAGCCCAAGTATGACATTGCCGACTATCTGCAGAAGAAACTGCTACAGCCGTTATAACTCTGCCAAATGAAGTTTTGAGTTTTTTGTCAGCCGTCTTATTGGTCGTAAAGCCAGTAATGACGGCTGATTTCGCTATATGCGTTGAGTTTTTTATACTATTTTCCATAAAACTTTTTATATTATATAAAAAAGAAAATAAGTTTATAGAGTTTCACATTAAAAAACTCAATACACTCAATCTAAGAGTATGTTATGCAACGCTTTACACGTTTCTTTCTGTGGCTGAAAAACTCAAAAACAAATCACTGTCATACTCCTCGCATAGCAACCGAAAAAAGTTACTAAAAACGATGAAAAAAGTGCAACAAATAGTTGCATAATTCGCTGATTTTTAGTAACTTTGTATGTAGATAATAAGGGGATGCAGGAGCGATGTTTCCGAAGGTGGAAGCTAAGCAACGACCCGGGGATGCGAAGCATCCGCACGAGGAAGCAAAGCAAGCGCAAGGTACCGACCCCCTCCCTGCCAACCATCAGGTTGGCATCCCTCCCCGAGGGTAGGGAGAAGGTATCACGAGAACCTTATCTATCGTTAACAAGATTTATTAACTAACTACTAATTGACCCTCTCCCCTCGGGGAGAGATGTGCCGAAAGGCGCAGAGAGGGGGTCGAAGATAGGAGATTTAATTATGTCAGTATTTGTAGCAGTCCGTCAGGACAAGCGTAAGACGGCTAACAACCTGTGGTATGGCAGAACCTACTGCCCAAACATCATCGACACTCACGAGCTTGCGAAGCGCATTGAGGCTAACGTCAGTGTGAAGGAGAGTGATGTGTATGCGGTGCTCATCGAGATGGCTGAGGTGATGGCATACGAGATAGCCAACTCAAGCAAGATCCATCTGGAGCGTCTGGGTTATTTCTACCCTGCGGTGAGCACTTCGGGTGCTCTGACCAAGGATGAGTGGAGCATTGCCGAGAACATCAAGAGCGGCAGGGTGCGCTTCACGCCTGAGTACACCCGCTCTGCCGAGAATGCCGCTACGGGCAAGAGTTCTGGTCTGAGCTCACGCGCCATCTCTGGCACTGGGTTTGATTACAAGATAATCGACCTGGCTGAGAAGGTGAAGCCGCAGCCTTAAAAGCAAAGAGAGCGCCTTTCTGGGGCGCTCTTCTTTGTATATCTTTGAACCTACTTTCCAAACTCTTTTTGGAAGACGACACCGATGCCCTGAGTATTGAGGGAGTTGCGAGTGAAATAGCGGTCGTTGCTCTGGTTATATACTTTGAGGGATATGGTGCCGTTTTTGGTTAGCATATACTGAAGGGAGAAATCGCCTATGAAGCTGTGGGAATTTTTGTTGATGTTGTCGCGATAACCGAACTGTCCGTTGAAGATGAGGCGGTTATTGAACAGACGACCACTGAGCAGTCCTTCGTATTCGGCATTGCTGAAACCCTCGTTGCCTGGTGCTATATTGGCGCCGAAGGAGAGGGTGTTGCCTGCTCCGAGGAGGTTGCCCATGACGTTGCTCATGACGTTATTGAACTGTTGGGAGAGGGTGCCGCTGAGGAAACTCTGCATGGCGAGTGAACCCTGGCTGACGTTGCGCTCGTCAGTGCTGCTATTGCCTGTGGTGGCATTGCTGGGTGCATAGAAGCGTCCGATGGCGAGCAGGTAGAGCACCTGTTGGTTCATCTCCTCTTGTGAATTGATGATGGCGTTGACCATCTGGCGTGCATCGGTGGAGAGTGAGGGGAGATTGAGGTCGAAGGTGACGGAGGGTTTGCCTGGCGTGCCTGAGATGTTCATGATGCAGTTGACGGGCACGTTGTTGGTGGTGAAGGCACTACCGATATTGAGGTCGGCAAGGGGCACGCTGTTGAGGGCGTAGATTGCCTTCATATTGAGCACGGTATCGTAGGGGTCACCACCGAAGGTGATGGTGCCTCCCTGCTGGAAGGAGAAGTCGCGGCGCAGCAGGTTCTGTATGGTCATCTTATACTTGCCGTGATGGACGGTGTAGTTGCCGAAGATGTCGAGTGAGCCTTTGTTGTAGTATTTTGCCTGCAAGTCGCCATTGCCGAAGAGGTCAACATAGTCGCCTGTTGCCTGATCCATGATAAGATGCAAACGGGCATCGGGGGTGGCGTGGATGTTGAAATCGAAGCGTATGTTGGTGCGGTCGTTGCCTGCATCGAGCAGTGAGATATGACGCTCGCTCTCGGCTATGTCGGTGGTGGTTTGCAGACTGTCGCTGTTGGCACTGCGCCATGTGATGATATCGCCAGAGCGTATGGCGTCGGGCGATGAGGCGTTATAGGTGAGGTAGGTGCCTGCGAGTGGCAGCGCATCGACGTTTATGAGCAGTTCGTTGCCCTTGCCGTGTATGCTCACATCGCCGTTGATGGTGGCTACGCCGCAGAAGGTTTCCTCATCACGGAGGGTGGGAATATCGTAGGCAAGGAAGCGTGAGGTGCTCGCCCACAGGTCGTATGACATCTGGGTGAGATGCTGGTGGTGAATGGCTCCAGTGAGTGTGGCGTTGTTGCCCGACTTATCGTAGAGCGTGAGGTCATGAAACTGTATGTCGTCAGGAATGAATGTGATGCTGTCGCCTGGCAGGGTGTAGCGACAGTTGGTGGGTTTGAGGGTGAAGGAGCCTGAGGCGTAGAGTTTGCCCTGCAGATTGATGTTGCTGAATGGTCCGAAGAGCAGCACGTTGCCCGTGCCACGCAGGTCGGTATCGCCCATGAACGAGCCGCAGAACGACTCCATAAACTCCAGTCGGGAGTCTTGTGCCTGGATGTCGAGTGATATCTCGCCTGGCGACGGTATGACATAACCGCTGAGCAGTGTCTGGGCGTAAGCCTCGCTATCGTCGCACACGCCATCGAGCAGTATCTTACCACTCCCGCGGGTGTAGGAGGCGTTGAGAGCCAGATTGCCAAGGTTGCCTTGTTCGAAGAGGAATCTGCGCACGTCGAGGTTGGCATGGGCTGCCGTATTACCCAGGATGGCGTTGGCTACGATGCGTCCTGATGCCCTGCCATCAAACTCCACCGAATGGAAATCGACGAGGTTGAGGATATAGCTGATATTGACGTTGCTGAGTTCGGCAACGAGCGAGTCGGCGGGGTTAGAGGACACGGTGCCGTTGAGCGACACATGCTGCACATCGTTGCCCACATGGAAATTGCTCACGTTGACGATGCCGTCCTCATAGCGTATCTCCTTAGACTGTATGGTCCAGAGGCTGTCGCCCACCTGGAAGTTAGAGGGCGTCATGGCGAAGCTCAGGGCGGTGCCCTTCGGGGTGTTATAGAAATGGGTGTCGGCTGTTATCTTACCCCTGAAGACGCTCGTGGGGCGCTTATTATCCCACGCAAAGGCTGAGGTGAGCACATTATCGCGACCAGTGAGGTTGAGGTCAAGACTCATGGGCGTGCCTTCCTTTATGTAAAGGGTGGAGATATCGGTGCGGAGCGTACCATCGGGGGTGAAGAAATGCATCTTGGCATCATGCAACTGATGACCGCTGACCACCATAGACGGGGTGGAGAGATGCAGGTCGGCCGTGTTGTTGGTGGCGTTGAGGTAGCCGCTGAGGGTTATCTCGTCATTAAACTCCAGCGGCATCGAGGTGAGGTTTCTAAGGAAGGTGATATCCTTAAAACGGGTGTTGATGACGAAATTGTCGGTAGTGGGGCGTGGCTTGGGCAGTCCGGGAACGGAGGGCAGATGCGACGCTATGATATTGATGAAACTCTGTGGCAGGGTGGTGACGTTGATGTTGCCATTGAGCGACATATCGGCAAGGTTGGATGTGAGGTCGACAGTGGACGGTGTGACCATGAGGTGGGCGTTGATGGGTGTGTCGCCAAAGATATTGGTGAGGTGCAGGTGCTTGGTCGAGAGATTGCGCACGTCGATGTCGGCATTGACTATCTTGGTGGTGGCGATGTTCGCCGTGCCCTTAGCCTGAATCTGGGCGTTGGGGTCGTTGATGTTCAGAGTGCCTGATACGATATTGCCCGTCAGACGGCCGTCAACAAAGGCGTTATGGTAGGTGTAGTTGCTATAGGTAAATTCCTTGATGGTGCCCTTGAGCGTGGTGTTCTGCTTGAAATTACCCACGTCGTTGGTCTTCACCTGCAGGTCGCAGGCTAGGGTGCCTATGTTCTTCTGAGAGGTTATCTGTTGCAGATTGAGTCCGGGAGTGACGATGTGAGCCGTGAGGGCCTTGTTGTTATAGTCGCCTGAGACGCTCAGCTGTCCAGCCTTGGAGGTGTTGACGTTAGCCTTACCGCTGATGTGGCTAAGACTCATAATGCGCATGTCGGCATCGGCATCGACAGAGCCCAAGCGCATCACCTCGGCAGGAATTTTTACACCACCATCACGCAGGGCTGTGAGCGAACCCTCAGAGGCGCGAAGACGGTGGATGTGCAGGTCGCCACGGGGAGTGCCGAGCAAGTCATAGATTGTGGCATCAGCATTAAGCGTGATGTCGTTATGCTCAGTGCTGAGGTCGATGCGAGCCTTACCCTGCTGCTCATTTCCCTTAGCCGAGAGGTCGAGGGCAAGGGGTGAGTTGAAGGCTATCTTCTTAGGATAGAAATAAGCGAAATCAGAGGGTGTGACCCTGCCCGTGAGGTTGAGGTCGTAGGTGGTGGTGTTAATCTTGGCATCCTTACCCTGCGTGTATATAAAAGAGGTGTGGGTGGAACGGATGTCGGAGTGGGGCAGTTGCAGAAGGAAATCACGCAGCTGCACATCACCCTTAGCTGCCGTGAGAGCCAATGATAAGTTCCTCACATTGAGGGCATCGGAGCCCTTGCCAGCTATAAAACTCATGCGCTTCACCTCCACATCGAGCGAGTCGTCGGTGAGTTGGTTGAGTCTGATGTTGGTGGACAGTTCGGCAACGCTCACGTGGTAAGGCGAGAAAGTGTGCGTCTGGGGCACGTCAAACCTATCGTAGGTGACCTCGCCATGACGTATTATGAACGAGGTGATATGCAGGTCGAGTGGTGTGTGAGTGAGGGTGTCCTTGCTCTGCAGCGAGTCGATAACAAACTGGCAGTTGAGGGGCGACGAGGCATCACGCTGGGTGAGGTGAGCCCTCATGCCAAATAACTGGGCTGAGGAAAGCCGTATCTTGCCATCAAACAAAGGCAGGATATCCACCGAAGCCGCCACACGACCCACACGGAGCATATCCTTGCCCTGTTGGTCGGCCACGTTCAGCTCGTCGATTATTATGCGTGAAGGCAGTTGCAGGTCTATGCGTCCCAGGCTCACCTTGGTGCCCAGGGTTTCTTCCAACAGAGAGCTGGTTTTCTCGCCCAGAAAGCGCTGTACAGCCGGTATGCGGGGTAAAACGAAAGTCAGGAACCATAGAAAGACTACAGTTCCTAAGATGATGCGTATTATGGACCTAATTATCTTCACTGAAGATGCTGCTGCCTACTCTTACGTGGTTAGAACCGCACTGCTGAGCCAGGAGGTAGTCGCCGCTCATGCCGTAGGAACGAATGCGGAACGACTCGATGTCAGCAAAATAACGTTGACGGATGAGGTCGAAGAGTTCCTTGGCACGCATGAATTCAGACCTGATGAGAGCCTCGTCGTCGGTGTTGCTCGCCATCATCATTATGCCACATATGCGCACATGCGAGAGTGAGCGCCATTCACCCTCAGCGAGCATGGCAAGACAGTCGTCGGGCAACATGCCGCTCTTAGACTCTTCCTGTGCCAAATGCAGTTCGAGGAGCACGTCGATGGTGCGAGAGTGCTTGGCTGCCTGCTTCTCAATCTCTTTCATTAACTTGACGGAGTCAACTGTCTCAATCATAGAGATATACGGAGCGATGTATTTCACCTTATTAGTCTGCATGTGACCAATAAAATGCCACTCGATATCCTTAGGCAGGGCATCGTATTTGAGGCGCAGTTCCTGCTCACGACTCTCGCCAAAAACACGCTGGCCGGCATCGTAAGCCTCACGCGTCTGCTCGATGGTGTGGTACTTGCTGACGGCAACGAGTTCTACGTTATTCAGCAGGTTGTTCCTTACTTTCTGTAGATTTGATTTGATGCTCATAAACGTCTAATATAGAAGTCTCGGTAATAGAGGCGATTTTCCAATCTTGCATGCCAGTGTTCATTACCTCTTCGATGTTTTTTACGGCATTCTGCAGGGTGTTGCTCTGCACCAGGTAGTTAACACCAGAGAGTTTCTCCTTGCCCGTCTTCTCGTCGAGGAGGATAAACTGCACCTTAGCCCTATACCACTTGTCGTCGGTGGGGTTGTCAGAGAAGAATATCTCGCCGTAAGGTGCCTTTTTGATGTCGGTAACGTCGAATTCGCCAGTGGAGTAATGACTGGCCTCTTCGGTGATAGCCTCCTCAGCCTCAGTAAAGGAGAGGGCGTCAACCACGTAGAGGTCAGTCGCTTTCTTCTGCGAGCCATCCTCCATCATCTTGTCGTATTTTACTTTGGTTTCAAACCATTCTGCAGTTCTTGATCTCATAGCTTTTTTCTTTTATTATCTATAATCTTTTATCTATAATCTTTAAACTTTAACCGTTAACCATTAACCTTTAACAAAAACTCGCGTAGCCTCTCCACATTCTTCACTCCTGGGGCATCCTCAAAACGGGAGTTGAGGTCAATACCCACGCACATGGGGTGGTGGAATGCCTTCACACGTTCGGCATCATCAGGACCTATGCCCCCAGAGAGCAGGAAGGGTAGGGTGCCGTCGTAATTCTGGAGCACGTCCCACGCAAACTGTTCGCCTGAGCCACCATAATCCTCGCAACGGGTGTCGAAAAGCAGCATGTCAGCATGACCCTCATACTGACGCCATAGACTCACATCATCGGCACAGCCTATGCTCAGCGTCTTGATAATCTTTATCTCAGGCAGTATATCGGGCACTAGCGTACGTTTGAGGTTGTCGATATACACCGCACTCTCGTCACCATGCAGTTGTAGGTAGTCGAGCTCGTAGTTATAGGCATGGGTGATAACCGTCTGGGGCATCTCATTCACACACACCCCCACCTTCTTAGGCAGACGGGTGCCCACGGCGGTGCTGTTCTTCACTTTAGAGTCAGCCATATTAGGTATTATGCCAGCATGGGTGCTGATGCTCCTGACATAACGGGGACTCTTGGCATAGAAGATGAACCCCATCATATCGATGCCTAACTCGTTAACAGCGAGAATGTTTTCGGGCTCTCGCATGCCACAAACCTTTATTATCAAGTGATAGAAAGATTAATAATTGCCGATATAATATCGTGCAAAATTACAAAAAAAATATCTTTCCACCAAACAATCTACGAAATTATACTATGGATTTACCAGCAGTTTGCCGTCAGTGATTATTATTCCTTTGTAATCGTTGCCAACGGGTTGTCCGCTGAGATTGTAGCGCAGGGAGTTCTTAGATGACGATGCTTGGTCGGCGATAGGGCGGATAGCGGTAGAGCCATCGGTGCCTTGGAACTCTATCTCCTGAGTATCGAGAATGCAGTCGCTAACGATGTGGAGGTCGGCAGTACTGCTGAGGTTTGCGGCTATCTCCATCACCTTCACCTCGCCAGGCAGCAAACCCTTGAGAGATGTTGCGCAGCGAGTGGTGCCGATAGCAAAATAAGCATCACGGTAGAGTGGGGCGATACCCTCGTTGGTAACGGTAAGACGAGTGGTGGTGCCGTTGACCTCGCACATGTTCAGTTTGATGCGATAACCCGATGCCATAGTAGCCTCCTTAAAACGTGCAGCCGTGGCATACGAACCCTTGGGAGCATCGTTAGCAATCATGAAGGTGATGTGGTATTTCGCTGCCATTTCCTCCCATGTATGGCCGTACATGCCTGCAGGGTTGAGGAAATTCTTCTGGTCGCTGCTCTTGTAATAACTTATCTCGCCTCCGCACACGCCTGTTTGCCAGCGTGTACCCTTGCCGATAGCATTCCAGCACTCCTCGTTATAACCGTCATTGCTGCCTATCTCGTGATCCTTGTGCATGAAGGAATCGTCGAACAGTCCAAACTGAAGAGCCATCAGATCGGTGTCATCAATAAACGGCGTGTACTCGTCATCAGCAGCGTCAATGGACATGAGCCAAGGAATGTCGCCCATCACGTCCTTGAGGTGAAGGAAGAACTCTTTCTGGTAAGCCTTGGTGGGGAAGTTGACACCAAAATTGAGAGTGGTGCCATAAATGTGGTACTCAGACCAGTGGCCGAAGCCCACCTCGAGGAATGCCAGACGTTTGTCGTTGGCGTAACGCTTGGCAAAGTCGGTATAGAACTGCTTAGTGAATCGCTGCAACTCAGCGTTGCTCCAGTCGGCATAATAAGTAGGACCGTCGCCACCAGGGTTCTTGGCGTAGGTCTCGGAATAGTCGCTACGATCCTTAATATATTGAGGTACGGCGGTGGCACCCTTCACGGCTCCAGGTATATCGTCGCCGCTGGGATATTCATAGCGAAAACGTGCTATGAGTTGGTGACCACGACTAGCCACATCGGCAAGTTTGTTATCAAACCAAGTCCAATCGTAGATGATACTGCCATCGCTGTTGCATCCTTTCACCACCATGCAAGGCAGGCAGTAGGAAAACTCCATCGAGATGGAACCACCATAGGTGCTGTTCTTTTCCTCAGCCAAATCAGGCCATAGCACCAGTCCCGTCATAGGCTGAGGGTGGGTAATCTTACTGTCAACGCTGATGGACGTCCACTCTTGGGCATTAACTGAAGCAGTCAAGAGGGTGAATGATAAAAGGGAGAGTAGCTTCTTTGTAATCATTTTTATGGGTTTTATAGTTAATGGTTTCGTATTTTTTGCAAAAGTACTAAGAAATACTGACAAACAAGCATAAAAGGTAAGAAAATAAAAAAAAAGACCCACGAAATGTGAGTCTCTTTTTAGAGGTGCGTGGCGGAGTCGAACCGCCCTGGCCGGTTTTGCAGACCGGAGACTAAACCGCTCATCCAACGCACCATTTTCTCTTAGTGGATAAACCTGTTAGCGATTTAGCGGGTGCAAAGGTAGTAATAAAAGTTGAAAGTTGAAAGTTGAAAGTTGAAAGTTTGTGGGATAAAGCCCTGCTTTTATCTTTTTTTAACATATAAAGCAAAAAAACTATGGATTATGAATTATGAATTATGAATTATTTTGTACCTTTGCACTCGCAAAAAAGCAGAGCTTACACGAGCCTGCTGTGCAGACACTCGTTTTTTGCTTCGTGCGAACACGTTTGTCAACAGATTTTAGCGCCTGTGGCGAAATTGGTAGACGCGCTAGACTTAGGATCTAGTGTCTTGCGATGTGCAGGTTCGAGTCCTGTCAGGCGCACGGAATGAAAAAAGAACTCACGAGTGTGGGTTCTTTTTTTTAATTAGGAATTAGGCTCCGAGCTTTGCTCGAAGAATTAGGAAAAGACTCGACTATTGCGCTTGAGACGGGGCACCAGTTACGGAGCCGCCGAGGTTGCAGTTTTGCAGAATGATGTCGAGAGTGTTCATAGAGGCATAACCAGTTTTAGCCTTACTTACATTGACATTACGGAATGAGATATCGTGAAGCGGTTTCGCCTCTGTGCCCTGCAACACTATAGCAGCTGCGCTGGCGCTGTTGCAGGTTACATCCTGAACGTGAATGTCGTGAACGTCTGTGAAGTGATTGTCATCAGCTCCCTCGCCTGCATACATAGAAGTAATATAAAAGAGGTCTTCTACGTCGCCAAACTTGCAACGGTTGAAGTAGATATTGTTTACGAAACCGCCACGATTAGGGTTGGTCTTGATGTAGAGTCCACGCTTTACGTAGCCTGCATAGTCGCAATCCTCCACAAACACGTTACGCACTCCTGCACTCATTTCAGAACCTATCACCACACCATGAAGTCCCTTGAAGTGACAGTTCCTTATTATTATATTCTCTGAAGGACGGGCAGCAAGCCATCCGTCGTTGTCGCGACCAGCCTTGATAGCCACATTATCGTCGCCATTATTGAAGTCGATATTCTCAATAAGCAGATTACGAGTCATCTCAGGGTCTATGCCGTCGTTATTAATCAGTTTGGCATCATAACGCAAACCTCGACAGATGACATTCTCACAGCAAAGCAGGTGAACACACCAGAAAGGACTGTTGGTAATGAATACACCACTAAGGGTAATGTCCTTACAATCGTAGAATTGCATCAGTTGGGGGCGAAGAAAACTGCCTGCACCATATTGGCGTTGGCTCACGTCCGTCTCGTCATGATCCTGCTTGCGCAGACGCTGCTGGTCACCCTTCTGTTTCGCCTTCCAGGTGGGGAAAGTATCCATGCAGTTGCCGTCAATAGTTCCTTCACCTATAATCGCCACATTCTCGAGCTGATAGCCATAGATAAACGGACTGTAGTTATAGCAAAAAGAACCCTCCCAAGAGGTTTTTACAACAGGCAGATAGTCGCTTGGGTCAGGCGAGAAGAGTAGGGTGGCACCACGCTGGAGTTCGATGGTCACGTTGCTGGCGAGGTGTATAGGACCTTTGACAAACCACTTGCCAGCAGGCACCACGATGTGGAGTCCCTGCATGTATGAGCGAGCCTTCCTGATAGCCTTATCGAAGGCGGGTTTACAGTTTGTCTTACCATCACCCTTAGCACCAAATGATGTGATGACAGCCTTGCGTTGTGAACTGACAGCATGACGCTGAGAATATGCTCCGCTTATGACGGAAAGAATAGAGTCGCGAAGTGTTTGTGAGTCGCTGGCTGATGCGCATAAATGCATTAGAATCAGCGGAATAAGAATAAATTTCTTCATAATGCTTTAAGTGGTAGAAAATATGTTGTTTAGTCTCTTTTGGGCAAAAGTAATTCTTTTCTTTGAAAAATGGTAAAAGAGATAGTTAAAAATGACTAATAGCGGCTTTTTAGAGTTTTTAATTAAATAATTAAAGTATTTCTTCCGTATTCCATTTTTTTTTATTACCTTTGCACACTAATAAAAAATACAACGAAATAGAGATAAAATGCCTGTAATTTCAGTTCGTGGCGTGGAGATGCCAGAATCTCCTATCAGAAAATTAGCACCTCTTGCTGTTGAGGCTAAGAAGCGCGGCACAAAGGTGTATCACCTGAACATAGGTCAGCCAGACCTGCCTACACCCCAGGTGGGACTGGACGCTCTGAAGAATATAGACCGTAACATCCTGGAGTATTCTCCTTCACAGGGCTACCAGTCATATAGGGAGAAGTTGGTGGGATACTACGCTAAGTACAACATCAACGTAACTGCTGATGACATAATCGTAACCAGCGGCGGTTCGGAGGCTATTCTGTTTGCCTTTATGGCATGTCTGAATCCTGGCGATGAGATAATAGTGCCCGAACCAGCATACGCTAACTATATGGCATTCGCCATCAGTGCGGGTGCGAAGATACGTACCATTGCGACCACGATAGACGAGGGCTTCTCACTGCCAAAGGTGGAGAAGTTTGAGGAGCTCATCAACAGTCGCACACGTGCCATCATGATATGCAACCCCAACAACCCTACAGGTTACCTGTACACCCGTAGGGAGATGAACCAGATAAGGGACTTGGTGAAGAAGTATGACCTGTATCTGTTTTCAGACGAGGTGTATCGCGAATACATCTATACGGGCAGTCCTTATATCTCAGTGTGTCACCTTGAGGGCATAGAGAACAATACGGTGCTGATAGACTCAGTGTCAAAGCGCTACTCGGAGTGTGGCATACGTATAGGTTGCTTGATAACGAAGAATAAAGAGATACGCCAGGCAGTGATGAAATTCTGTCAGGCACGTCTGTCACCACCACTGATAGGACAGATAGTGGCTGAGGCTTCGCTGGATGCTCCTGAAGAATATTATCGTGACGTGTATGACGAATACGTGGAGCGCAGAAAGGTGCTCATCGACGGACTCAACCGCATACCAGGTGTTTACTCACCAATACCAATGGGTGCATTCTACACTATGGCGCAGTTGCCAGTGGATGATGCCGAGAAATTCTGTCGCTGGTGTCTGGAGAAGTTTAACTACGAAGGTGAAACGGTGATGATGGCTCCTGGTGCAGGATTCTATACCACCCCTGGAGCGGGAAAGAATCAGGTGCGTATAGCCTACGTGCTGAAAAAGCCAGACTTGGAAAGAGCCTTGGTGGTGCTGAGAAAGGCACTTGAGGCTTATCCTGGCAAAACGCTGAAATAATACCCTTGAACCTTCCATTCTACATAGCGCGACATCTGTATAAGGAGGGCGACAACTCGGAGAAGGTCAGCAAACCTGCCATACGCATCGCCATGCTGGGCATCGCCATAGGCATAGCCGTGATGATAGTATCGGTGTCGGTGGTGATGGGTTTCAAGCACTCCATAAGAGACAAGGTGGTAGGATTCGGCAGTCATATAGTAGTGTCAAACTACATGACCCTGCAGACGGCAGACCAGACACAACCTATCAACGCCTCAGACTCGGTGGTGAAGGTGCTGAGCGGAATAAAGGGTGTAAGGTATGCTGAGCGATACTCGCAAAAACAGGGTGTGCTGAAGACCGATAAGGATTTCCTTGGAGTGATGTTCAAGGGTGTGGACGAGGGATATGATACCTCCTTCATAGCCAAGAATATAGTAGAGGGCAGAATGCCGAGGATGAGCGGCATGAAGAGCACCAGACAGCTGGTGGTGTCAAGATACATAGCCAACAAACTGCGCCTGCACGTGGGGAGTAAGGTGTATGCCTACTTTCTAAACGATGAGGACGTGAAGACGAGAGTGTTTGAGGTGGCAGGAATATACCAGACCAACCTCACGAAGTATGACGAGATATACTGTTTTGCCGACCTTTACACCATCAGCAAACTGAATGGGTGGACATGCTCCAAGGAAGACGGCGTGATGGAGGTAACGGGATGCGAGTTGCTGATAAACGACTTTGATAGCATCGACGTGGTGGAAGACAGGATTATCGACAACGTGAATAAGACCCTTGACAGCGAAGGACGCACCCTGTCGTCGCTCACTATAAAAGATACCAATCCGCAGATATTCTCATGGCTCGACCTGCTCGACCTGAATGTGTGGATAATACTGGCGCTGATGGTTTGCGTGGCGGTGTTCACCATGATCAGCGGACTGCTGATAATAATACTGGAGCGCACCTCGGTGATAGGACTGCTGAAGGCACTCGGAGCACGAAACGCCCTGGTGAGGAAGACATTCAGGTGGTTGGCAGTATTCATCGTAGTAAAGGGAATGCTGATAGGCAATGTGCTCGGAATAGGACTGTGTCTGTTGCAACAATATACCGGCATAGTGAAACTGGATGCTGAGACATACTACGTGGCTGAAGTGCCGGTGGAGATAAACTGGGGCATGATAGTGTTGCTCAATATAGCGACCCTGCTGATATGCGTGGCGTCACTGGTATTGCCAAGTTTCTTTGCATCAAAAGTGAACCCTGCACAGGTGATAAGAATAGAATAATAATATATAAGGTACAATAAATATAAATGGGAAAGAAATTTACTGAACATAAGGGTCTGAATCTAGTAGAGACCAATAACGAAGTACTCGCAGAATGGGAGAAGAATGACGTCTTCCATAAAAGTATATCGGAGAAGGAAGGCTGTCCACAGTTTATATTCTTTGAGGGTCCTCCTTCAGCTAACGGTCACCCTGGCATTCACCACGTAATGGGCAGAACCATCAAAGATACCTTCTTGCGTTACAAAACTATGAAGGGCTATCAGGTGAAGCGTAAGGCAGGATGGGATACCCACGGACTACCTGTGGAGCTGTCAGTAGAGAAATCGCTCGGAATAACCAAGGAAGATATAGGCAAGAAGATAAGCGTTGACGACTATAACGATGCCTGCCGAAAGAATGTCATGATGTACACCAACGAGTGGACACAGCTGACAAACAAGATGGGTTACTGGGTGGACCTGGAGCATCCTTATATAACATACGACAACAAATACATAGAGAGTCTGTGGTATCTGCTGAAGCAACTATATAATAAGGACCTGCTCTATAAGGGTTACACCATACAGCCTTATTCACCAGCAGCAGGAACAGGACTGTCATCACACGAACTGAACCAGCCAGGCTGTTATCGTGACGTGAAGGATACTACCGTTACGGCACAGTTTAAGGTAAAAGACGAATCAGCACTCGGTATTGCCACAAATGGCTTGTCTCTCTACGTGCTCGCATGGACTACAACACCATGGACACTGCCTTCAAACACTGCTCTGTGTGTGGGTCCGAAGATAGAGTATGTAGCTGTAAAAGGTAATAACCCATACACCAACGAAGAGGCTATATACATTATAGCCGAGAGCCGACTGAGCGCATATTTCCAGCCAGAGAAGGACGAAGAAGGAAATGTGACAAAGGAGTTGGAGATACTTTGGCGCGGTATGGGTAAGGACCTCGTAGGACTGCACTATCAGCAACTGATGCCATGGGTGAAACCATCAGCACTCGAAGGAGACAAGATAGTAGTGAAGGAAGAGGACGCCTTCCGTGTAATCCCTGGTGACTACGTAACCACTGAGGATGGTACGGGTATAGTACACATAGCACCAACATTCGGTGCCGATGATGCCAAGGTGGCAAAAGATGCTGGCATTCCTTCGCTCTTTATCATGGATAAGGCAGGCGACACTCGTCCGATGGTTGACTTCCAGGGAAAATACTTCGTGAAGGAAGATATAAACCCTGAATTTCTCGACCTGTGCGTGAATGAGTCATACTGGAAGCATGCAGGCGACTATGTAAAGAACGCTTACGACCCTAAATATAATGTTGATGGCAAATACGATGAGAAGGCAGCCAATAAGGATATGGACCTTAACGTGGTACTTTGTCTTGAGATGAAGGAAGAGGGTACAGCATTCAAGATTGAGAAGCATGTGCATAACTACCCACACTGCTGGCGTACAGATAAACCAGTGCTGTATTATCCTCTCGACTCATGGTTCATACGTTCTACGGCAAAGAAAGACCGTATGTTTGAACTCAACAAGACCATCAACTGGCATCCAGAATCAACAGGTTCGGGACGTTTTGGCAAGTGGCTTGAGAACCTTAACGACTGGAATCTGTCACGTTCACGCTATTGGGGTACACCACTTCCTATATGGCGTAACCGCGATACAAAGGAAGAAATATGTATAGGCAGTCTGGAGGAACTCTATAACGAGATAGAAAAGGCTGTTAAGGCAGGCGTGATGGAGTCTAATCCGCTGAAGGATAAGGGTTTTGTGCCAGGCGATATGAGTCAGGAGAATTATGACCGCATAGACATACACCGTCCTTATGTAGATTATATAAAACTTGTAGGTAAAGATGGCAGTGTGCTGACTCGTGAACTCGACCTTATCGACGTGTGGTTTGATTCTGGTGCTATGCCTTATGCTCAGGTACACTATCCATTTGAGAATAAGGAACTGATAGACAATAATATAGCTTATCCAGCCGACTTTATAGCAGAGGGCGTGGACCAGACACGTGGATGGTTCTTTACTCTTCATGCTATAGGTACTATGGCGTTTGACAGTGTGGCATTCAAGAACGTGATATCTAACGGACTGGTGCTCGACAAGAACGGCATAAAGATGTCAAAGCGTCTGGGCAACGTGATAGACCCATTTGAGTGTATCGGTACTTACGGAACGGATGCTGTACGTTGGTATATGGTTACAAACTCAAGTCCGTGGGATAACCTCTCATTCGACCCAGACGGAGTGAAGGAAGTGACATCAAGTTTCTTCATCAAACTCTATCAGGCATACTCTTTCTTCACCCTCTATGCTAATGTTGACGGATTTGAGTATAAGGAGGCTGATATAGAATACAGCAAGCGTCCGGATTTTGACCGCTGGCTGTTGTCAGAACTCAACACACTGGTGAAGGATGTGGATAAATATCTTGCTGACTATGACGTTACGCCTGCAGGACGACTGATACAAAACTTTGTTATCGACAAACTGTCTAACTGGTACATACGTCTGAATAAGAGACGTTTCTGGGGTGGGGGAATGACAGAGGACAAACTGTCTGCTTACCAGACTCTCTACACATGTATAGAAACTATAGCACGACTGATAGCACCTGTTTCTCCATTCTATGCCGACCAGCTCTTCAAAGATCTCAACGAGGT
>JAZLBU010000095.1:0-1866 GCA_045613845.1 Prevotella sp.
CCTGATGATGTCGTGAAAGACCAGATCTCTGCCAAGGTGGAGGACGGCATCCTGACCGTCACCATGCCGAAGACCGAGCCGAAGCAGAAGGTCACCAAGGCCATTGAGGTCTCATAATGAGGATTACATTTTGATTAAAACAGCAGGGAGCAGCATCTACAGTGGGTGTTGCCCCTTTTTTGTGTGTGGGTACTTGTATCGCACGCGATTTATTGTTAAACAAGCTTAAAGTTTTAGATAAATCGCTTGCGATATAAAACAAAGTAAGTACCTTTGCATCGCAAACGACATAAAGGACATAATATAATAAGATAAGGTATGGCAAAGATTTATGATTTCAAGGCTCAGACGAGCAAAGGTAAGGAACTGGATTTCGCTCAGTTCGAGGGTAAGGTACTGTTGATTGTGAACACAGCCAGCAAGTGCGGCTTTACGCCTCAGTTCGCAGGACTGGAGGAGCTGAACCAAAAGTACAAAGACAAGGGTCTGGTGATTATCGGCTTCCCCTGCAACCAGTTCAAGGAGCAGGATCCCGGCAACGATGCACAGATTGAGGAGTTCTGCCAGTTGAACTACGGTGTGACCTTCCAGATTATGAAGAAAGGCGACGTGAACGGCCCTGCAGCAGAACCCATTTTTGAATATCTGAAGGCTCAGGCACCCACAGAAGAGTATAATGGTCTGAAGGCCAAAGCTGCTAAAGCTCTATTCAAGACTATCAGCAAGAGCGTTGAGAAAGACAGCGACATTAAGTGGAACTTCACGAAATTCCTGATCTCTAAGGATGGGGAGACCATCAAGCGCTATGCTCCCACCACAGAGCCTAAGGACTTTGAGAAGGATGTAGAAGCAATGCTATAATATTATGCACGCAGAATTACAACTCGACAATCAGATTTGCTTCCGTCTCTATACGGCAGCACGATTGATAACACAGGCCTACACACCAATGCTGACGGAACTGGGTATCACCTATCCGCAGTATCTGGTACTGATGGTGCTTTGGGAGAAGGATAACCAACCCGTCAACGATATTGCCCACCGTCTGCTGTTAGAGACGAATACCGTAACCCCATTGCTTCAGCGCATGGAGAAACTCGGTATCGTCAGCCGTAAGAAGGGCGAGCAGGACAAGCGCCAGCAGATTGTCAGCCTGACGAAGAAAGGCAAGGAGATGGAGGAAAAAGCCTACGAACTCATCCCTGCAGGTATGGGCAAACAACTCTCTGCCTGCCCCATGAATCTCGACGACTACCAGAATCTGGCTGAGCAACTCGACTCGATTATTAACACATTAAAGAAATAGAACCAACACAATGAAGTATATAAAATTATGTTTCCGTCTGCTATTGGGTCTCTTTATGACCTATGCAGGTTTCAGTCATCTGACCATCGCGCGTCAGGAGTTTGTAGCCCAAGTTCCCACATGGTTGCAGTTCAGCGATGGGTTCACCGATTTTATCGTCCTCGCATCAGGCGTAGTAGAGATCTGTCTTGGACTTGGAATGTTGTTCCTCTGGAAGAAGAAAGCAATCATCGGTGCGCTGCTTGCACTCTTCTACGTGCTTATCTTCCCCGGCAACATTAACCAGTATGTGAATCATATCGATGCATTCGGCCTCAATACAGACCAGGCTCGTCTCATCCGACTCTTCTTCCAGCCAGTACTCATCTTCCTCGCCCTGTGGTCGACAGGAGGCTGGAACTACTGCAAGAAACTGTATAACAATTGCAAGAATAAATAACGATGACAATACAAGAAGCTATTGAAGCCCGTCACAGTGTGAGGGCATATAAAGACCAGCCGCTAACGGAAGAAGTAGTCAACGTGCTGAATGAGAAGATTGCAGAACTCAACAAACTGGG